>NZ_JBHTST010000119.1:0-26932 GCF_042794995.1 Streptomyces sp. NPDC056503 | reverse complement strand
CCGGGCTATGGTCATGCTTATCCTCTCCCTTTACTGGCCGGTGCGCGCCCCCCCGCCGCCGGGCGCGCCCCCGGCGCACTGCCGCCCCGCACCCTACCGTGGGCCCCCACCGACAGCCGTCGGTGCGGGCCCTTCCGCGTGCCCGGGACGCGTGCCGCATCCGGGCGGCGCCCCGGGGGCGTGTCAGCCGAAGACCACGCAGGTGACCGCCGGGGCCTCGACGGAGCCGGCGCGGACCGGTGTGCCGGTCTCGGGGTCGACATCGAACCAGGTCACGTCGCCGGACCGCTCGTTCGCCGCGTACAGCCGCCGCCCGGACGGGTCGAGGGCCAGGTCGCGGGGCCAGGAGCCGCCGCAGGGGACCGTGGCGGAGCGGATCGCCTCGTCGCCCGCCGGGGAGAGGACGAGGACGGCGATGGTGTCGGTGCCGCGCACGGCGACCCAGAGGAACCGCCCGTCGGGCGCCACGACGACGGCGGAGGGGTACGCCGGTCCGGCGCCGTCCGCGTCGGCGAGCGGGATCTCCGCCAGGGGCGTCAGCTCGCCGCGCCGGGCGTCCCAGCGGCAGACGGTGACGGCGGGCTCCAGCTCCCCGACGACGTACAGATGGCCGCCGTCCGGGTGGAAGGCGAGGTGGCGGGGGCCGTAGCCGGGCCGCAGGGTGGTCTCCCCGTGGAGACGGAGGGCCCCGGTGGCGGGGTCGAGGGCGCAGACCCGCACGGAGTCGGTGCCGAGGTCCACGGTGAGGACCCAGCGCCCGCTCGGGTCGGGGAGGACCTGGTGGGCGTGGGGGGCGGCCTGCCGGTCGGCGACCGGGCCGCTGCCCTCGTGCTGGAGGACGGCGGTGGCGGGGCCCGGGACGCCGTCCCCGGCCAGCGGCAGGGCGGTGACGCTGCCGGAGGTGTAGTTGGCGGTCAGGAGGTGGCCGGCGGTGACGGCGAGGTGCGTGGGGCCGGCGCCGTCGACGGGCACGGGGGCGCCGAGCGGGCGCGGCGCGGGCCCGGCGGGGGCGAGGGCGGCGACGGCGCCCGGATCGGTCTCCGAGACGGCGTAGAGCACGCCGCCGACGAGGGCGAGGTAGGAGGGGTCGGCGACGGCGTCGGTGGCGCCCGTGACGGCGAGCGCGCCGGTCGCCGGGTCGACGTCGGCGGCGAGCACGCCGCGGCCACCGGCCGAGGTGAAGGAGCCGAGATAGGCCCGTACCCGCCCCGCTCCCTGCCCACGTGTCTCGTCGGTCCCGCCCACGGCGCCTCCCTGCCCCGGGACCGGTCGCTGCGACCGGCCGTCTGCGGGCGACGTTAGCAGGCGGTCTAGACCAAGTCCGATCAGCCGGGGACGGACCGCGTCAGGAGCGGACGAGGAGCGAGCCGGGCGGAGTGCGCAGCGGCTCGTCGAGCGCGGCGAGCAACCGCTCCAGGCCACTGACGTGCCCCAGGGCCGCGGGGGCCGGATGGGCGGCGGCCTCGGGCTCGGCGGCAGGACGGTCCTGGGCCCGCTCGGGCGTGCGGGGCGAGGTGAGCCCCTCGACGGCCGTCTCCACCCGCCAGCAGGCCGCGGCGAGCCGGGCGTCGTGGCTGGCGTCGGGGTCGGCGGCGACGGCCGCGAGCCCGCGCACCTCGGCGGCGCACTCGTCGAGCAGGGCGAGGACCTGGCGCGCGCGGGCCTTGCGCCCCCGGAAGGGGCTCAGCGGGTGGACGAGGGGGGCGAGGGAGAGCCGCACCCGGCCGAGCAGCAGGTCGAGCTCGGCGACGTGCGGGCTCGGGTCGGCCAGCTCGTCGCCGGCGAGGCGCCGCTCGGAGGCGGCGGTCGCCGCGTGGACCGCGCGCAGGGCGCGCAGGATCCAGGCGTCGTTGATGGCGTGGGTGGTGACCGGAAGGATCAGCAGGACCGCGAGGGCGGCGCAGACGGCTCCGACGACGGTCTCCTCCAGGCGCAGCACCAGGAGCGCCGGGTCGAGGACGCCGAGGAGCCCGTAGAGCAGTCCGGCCATGACGGTGACCGCGAGCATCATCCAGCTGTAGGAGAGGGGCGCGGTGTAGAAGATCCCGAAGACGCAGACGGCCACCAGGAGGGCGGTGGGCAGCGGGGCGCCGTGCAGCGGGATGGCGACGACCATGCCGACGGCGATGCCGATGAGCGTGCCGAGGAAACGGCGGAAGCCGCGGACCAGGGTCTCGCCCCGGGAGACCGTGTTCACGAAGATCCACCACGTGGTGCCGACGGCCCAGTACCAGCGGTCCTCGGAGAGCACCTGGCCGATGCCGAGGGCCACGGCGCAGGCGGCCGTGGCCTGGACCGCCTGCCGGGTGGTGATCCGGGCGAGACCGGTACCGGGCAGCGGGGCGGGGGCGGCGGGCGGCGGGGTGCGCCGCTCGATCGGCCAGAACACGAAGCGCACGGCTCCGGCCGCCGCGAGGGCGATGCCCACGGCCGCGTACAGCTCGGGAAGCTGGGCGGGCAGGGCGTGCAGGAACTGCGTGCTGAAGAAGTTCATGAAGGCGAAGATGCCGAGCGCGTGGCCGCGCGGGCCCCAGCGCCTGGCGTAGACCCCGCCGAGGACCACCAGCAGGAAGGCCGTGTCCCGCAGCGGGGTGTGGCCGTGCAACAGCGTGGCCAGAGCGAGCACCGGGAAGCCGGCGAGCGGCAGCAGCAGGGTGGTGACGGCCTGGCCCCGGACGCTGGCGTCGGTGACGGTGAACAGGGCGAGCAGCGCCGCCAGTCCTCCGGTGATCGACGCGGTCAGCGAGAAGCCGGCCAGTTCGGCGACGGTCACCGCGAGCGCGATGCCGAGCACCGCGCGCAATCCGGTCCTGAGCCGGAGAAGCCCCGGGTCCGGAGCCACGAACATCCTCTTCACGGCGGTCGGCCGCCCCCTCGTCTTGCCGCTCGCCCGCCGTACGCCCTGCCCCGGGGGTGGTGGGGCGCGCACGGACACGACGAAGGCGCCGACGTCCGGAGCGGCCTCGTCGCCGTCCCGGCGCTGCGGCGCCGCAATCATCTGATGGATACAAGAGAAGCACCGATCGGGCGCTTGGCTCAAATCGTCGGCGAAACGCTGTGCCATTGGCCAGGCCGCCGCCGGTGCGGCCGACCCGGTGGTGGGCCGCTGGACCAGCTCAGGTCAGGGTGGCCGGAGCGGCGGGGGTCCTGCGCAGCAGGGCGGCGAGCGCGGTGTGACCGCGCCGCTCGGCGTGCTCCAGCGCGGTGGTGCCGTACGAGTCGGCGAGCTTGGGGTCGGCCCCGGCGGCGAGGAGCAGCCCGACGACCTTCTGGTGGGCCGGGCCGCCGTCGCCCAGGATGACGGCCTCCAGGAGGGCGGTCCAGCCGAGGTCGTTGACGTGGTCGACGTCGGTCGGGGTCTCGCGCAGGAGGGCCCGGACGTACGGCACGTGACCACGCTCGGCGGCCGGGATGAGGCTGGTGCCGCCGAAGCGGTCGGTCAGCCGGAAGTCGGGGGCGGGGTCGGCGGCGAGCAGCACCCGGAGCATGGCGACGCTGCCGGTGACGCCGGTGGCCAGCCAGGGGCTGTCGTGCCGGGCGTCCCGGGCGTCGACGTCCGCACCGGCGGCGACGAGCGCGCGGGCGGTCTCGACGTGGTCACCGAGCACGGCGAGCAGCAGCGGCGAACGCAGCTCCGCGTCGCGGGTCTCGGTCCGGGCACCTTCGGCGAGCGCGGCGCGAACGCCGGCGGCGTCGCCCCGGCGGGCGGCGGCGAGGAGGCGGTGGTGGGGTGTGGCGGTCACGGCGGTCTCCTCGGGATCGGCGGCGGACGCGAGCGTGGGACGGGGTCCTGGATGGGGGGTCCGGGATGAAGGATCCAAAATCCGGGATAAGGGATCCGGGATGAGGGATGAGGGATGAGGGATAGGGGATCCAGGAGCCAGGAGCCAGGAGCCAGGAGCCAAGATCCAGGAGCCGGGAGCCGGGAGCCAGGAGCCCGGATCTCGGATCTCGGATACGCGGCCGACGGCGGCCGGGCGGGCGTGCCCGGGCGCCGTCGGGGTCCGAGCGGTCCCGCCGTTACTTGGCGAGGGCGTCGACGCCGGCCTGGGCGAACTTCTGGTCGAGGTCGCCGGAGGGGGCGCCGGCGACGCCGATGCCGGCGATCGGGGCGTTCTTGCTGGTGACGGGGGCGCCGCCGCCGAGGAAGAGGGTGCCGGGGATGTCCTTCAGGTTGGGGGCCTGCTCCAGGCGCTTGACCAGCTCGGTGGTGGGGGC
Source organism: Streptomyces sp. NPDC056503 (assembly GCF_042794995.1). Classification (NCBI taxonomy): domain Bacteria; kingdom Bacillati; phylum Actinomycetota; class Actinomycetes; order Kitasatosporales; family Streptomycetaceae; genus Streptomyces; species Streptomyces sp. NPDC056503. Next base: position 22,714 of record NZ_JBHTST010000119.1, on the reverse strand, counting down.
GTTCCAGGAGACGGCGGTGTAGGCCTTCTTCTCGGCGGACTCGTAGGACTGCGGGCCGGCGCCGTCGCCGCGGAGGGTGACGAGGGTGTTGCCGTTGCGGTCGACGACGGCGACGGAGACGCGCTGGTTCTCCTTCTCGGCGGCGTCGAGGGCGGCCCGCGCGGCCTTGGTGGCGGCGTCGATGGTCAGGTGGGTGCTGGTGGTGGTGTTCTTGTTCTTCGCGTCGGCCTTGACGACGGCGGCGGGGGCGGCGGCCGGGGTCGCGGCGTTGGCGGAGACCGCGCCGAAGGCGCCGGCGCCCAGGGCGACCAGGGCCGCGCCACCGGTCAGGACACGGGCACGCTTCGAGATCTGCTTCATGGACGGACACTCCTCGGGGTGGACGGGGCGGGGGCGGCAGGCCCGGCGGTCGCCGGGATCCGCGGACCGGGAGGCCCTCTCGCCGTCCCGCTCCGACATCCATCCTGGGCGCGGCACGGGGCCTGGACGGTCGGCCCGGCGGATGGTCGTCGGTCGCCGCCCGGCGGACCGGGGGGTCGGCCGATCGGACGACCCCGGCCCGTGCCGACCTGCGGTACGCGCGCGTGGGAGCCGGGAAACGCATGCCCGGCAGCGGGGGGACGCGCCCCTCCGGAAGTGCCGACCGCACGCTGGGTACAGTCGGGACCATTCCGGCGGATCGCCCCGCCGGGCGGACCATCACACCGGGGGCGGACCCGCCCCCGTGGCACGGGGAGGCCGGCACGTCATGGCGGTGGACGAACTCGACACCCGCATCCTGCGGCTCCTGATCGAGCAGCCGCGCACCAGTGTGCGGGAGTACGCGCGCATCCTGGGCGTCGCCCGGGGCACCGTACAGGCGCGCATCGACCGGCTCGAACGGGACGGGGTGATCACGGCCACCGGCCCGGTCCTCTCCCCCGCCGCGCTCGGCCATCCGGTCCTCGCCTTCGTGCACGTGGAGGTCACGCAGGGCCATCTCGACGAGGTCGGCGACGCGCTGGCCTCGGTGCCGGAGATCGTCGAGGCGTTCTCCATCACCGGCGGCGGCGATCTGCTCACGCGCGTGGTGGCCCGGGACGCGGGCCACCTGGAGGACGTCATCCAGCGGCTCATCAAGCTGCCGGGCGTGGTCCGCACCCGCACCGAGATCGCGCTGCGCGAGCGGGTCGCGCACCGGATGCTGCCGCTGGTGGAGTCGATGGGACGGGGCGGCCCGGAGCGGCGGACCGGCGGCCGATAACCCGGGTGCGGGACGGACGCCTGCGTGGCAGGGTACGGGCGTCCCGTACCCCGCGTCCCGGAGCTTCCCATGGCGATACCCGACCGACTCGTCCCCCTGCTCTCCGAGTTCGACTTCGCCCGCAAGCGGCTGACGGACCGTCTGTCGGGGCCGGTGGTGGACAGCGGCAACGGCACGGACGTGCCGGTGGGCCCGATGACCGACGCCGAGTACCTGTGGGAGCCGGCGCCGGGCTGCTGGTCGGTACGGCGGCGGGCCGACGGTCCGGGTCCGGCCGCCGCGCTGCTGACCGGCGCCGGCGAGTGGGGCCGGGAGACCTCCCCGTATCCGCATCCCGTGCCGCCGCCGTTCACCACCCTCGCCTGGCGGCTCACCCACCTGAGCGAGTTGCTGGCGCTCCGCGCCGACCACACGGACGGCACCCGCTCGCTGACCCGCGACGACTACCGGGCGGCCGGCGACGCCGCCACGGCGATCGCCGACTTCGACACGGCCGCCGGGGCCTGGCGGGCGGCGCTGCTCTCCGTCGACGACAAGGACCTCGACACGGTCGGGCACTGCTCCTACCCGCACGGCGGCGACCCGGAGGAGCCGTTCCTGGAGATCGTGTGGTGGGTCAACCAGGAACTCCTGCACCACGGCGCGGAGATCGCCCTCCTGCGCGACCTGCACCGGGTCCTCGCCGGCTGACGTTCAGGCGGTGGTGCGGGCGAGGACGAGGGCCACGTCGTCCTGGGCCGGGTCCACGAGGAGCCGGGCCAGGACCTCGTCGCACACCTCGTCCAGCGTGCCGCCGGTCCGGTCGAGGGCACGGCCCAGCTGGCGCATCCCCTCGTCGAGGTCCCGGTCCCGGGCCTCGATGAGCCCGTCCGTGTAGAGCACCAGCAAGCCGCCGGGCGGCAGCGGGAGTTCCTCGGTGCCGAAGTCGTGGGCACCGGTGCCGAGCGGGGTTCCCGGTGGCCCCTGGAGGAAGGAGACGGCGCCCTCGGGCGTGACCACGGCCGGCGGGAGGTGGCCGGCCCTGGCGATCGTCCAGGTGCCGGTGGACGGGGAGTGCACGGCGTACAGGCAGGTCGCCATGGTGTCCTCGCCGAGGTCGGCGACGACGGCGTCGAGGGAGCGCAGCATCTCGGTGGGCGGGATGTCGTGGCGGGCCAGGGTCCGCACGGCGGTGCGCAACTGGCCCATGACGGCGGCGGCGTGGATGCCGTGGCCCATCACGTCGCCGATGACGAGTCCGGTGCGGCCGCCGGGCAGCTCGATCACGTCGAACCAGTCGCCGCCGACGTCGTGCGCACTCGCCGGCAGGTAGCGGCCGGTGAGTTCGAGGCCGGTGACGGCGGGCAGGGCGCTGTTGGTGAGGCTGCGCTGGAGGGCCAGGGCGGCGGCCCGCTGGGTGGTGTAGAGCCGGGCGTTGTCGATGTTGAGGGCGGCCCGGGCGACGACCTCGTCGATGAGCACCGCGTCCTGGTCGTCGAAGGGTTCACGGCTCTTCAGGCGGGTGACGGTGACGGCCCCGAGGACCTGGCCGCGGGCGACGAGCGGCACGGTGCGGGCGGAGCCGAAGCGGGTCGAGAGGTAGTCGCGCAGCGACTCGGCGGCCTTGCCGGGGAAGAGGACGGGGATGTCCCTCTCGGTGAGGAAGGTGGGCCGGCCGTCGAGGACCAGCCGTTCGTACGGGGAACCGGCGGGCAGCTGGAAGGTCTGGCCGGGCCCGAGGAGCGGGCTGGGCGGTACCGGTTCGGGGAAGACGGCCGCGATCCGGCGCAGCACGCCCCGGGAGGAGACGGCCGGGTCGTCGGGCTCCAGGACGGCTTCCAGCATCTGCACGTCGGCGGAGTCGCAGAGCTGCGGCACGAGGAAGCGGACCACCTCCTCGGCGGTCTGCCGCAGGTCGAGGGTGGTGCCGATGCGCGCGCCGGCCTCGGAGAGCAGCGCGAAGCGGTGCCGGGCCCGCTCGACCTCGATGTGCGCCTCCTGGCTCTCGGTGATGTCGACGAGGGAGGCGATGAGGCCGAGGGGCCGGCCGGACCGTCCGGGGTCGGCCACTCCGTCGGCGTGACCGGAGGTGGCGTGACCGCCCGGGCCTGAGCGGGTGCCGCGGTCGACGAGGGGCGCGTAGGAGCAGGACCAGATGTGGTCGCGGTCGGGGTCGGCGGGGGTGCGGCCGACCCGGCGGGCGTCGATGACGGGCGTACGGGAGTCGAGGACCTCCCGCATCAGGGACTCCAGGGAGACGGCGTTGACGCCGGGCACGACCTCGGTGAGGCGGCGGCCGACGTGTTCGGCGGCGGAGACGCCGTTCATCCGGGCCAGGGCGTCGTTGACCCGCAGGAAGCGCAGGTCGGGGCCGAGCAGCGCGAGGCCTATGGGCGACTGGGTGAAGAGGCTCTCCATGGCGGCGAGGTTCTCCCGCATCCGCAGGACCTCGGAGGTCTCCACGGCGATGAGCATGGCGCCGGGCCGGCCCGTGGGGTCGGCGGCGGGCACGATCCACATCTCCATGGGGACCGTGTGCCCGTCGCGGTGGCGGACCGGGAGGGTGCCGACCATGGTCTCGCCGGACTGGACGCGGCGGGTCAGCCGGCCGGCGAGCTCCCGGTTGGCGTCGGGCACGAGGAGCGGGGCGGCGGGGAGCCCGAGGACGTGTTCGGGGCGGTGGCCGAGCAGGTCCTGGGCGGCGAGCGACCACTCGACGATCCGCCCCTCGGCGTCCTCGCGCCACAGCGCGATCGGAAGCAGTTCCCGGAGCACGCCCGCGTCCCCGACGGCCGCTCGCGGCGGCTGCGGAACCCTGCTCGGCGACGACTGATGAGCGTCCACGCATCGACCTACGCATCGGCCTGGCCCCCAGGGGGCATTCCCTACCGAATCACCCTAACCGAGGTGTCGGCGGGGGGCTTGCGAGGCTCATCCGTACGGTGCGCACCGCCCTTGCCCGAAGCCTTCCCGTCAGAAGGCGAAGACCGCGCCGGTACGGGCGTTCAGCTCGCAGCTGTTGCCGTACTGGCGGGCGAAGGAGACGGGCCGTCCGCGCCAGACGCCTTCGGCGCGCACCTCGACGGGGTCGTAGAGGAGGGCGCACGCCGTGTCGGACTCGCGGTCGACGCGCCCCTGGGAGGCGTCGAGGTCGGCGCAGGCGGCGTCCGCGCGGGGGTGGTCGCCGCCGGGCGGGTCGCAGTGGAGGGTGACGGTGCGCGGGGCGGGGGCGGGCGCGGCGGTGGAGTCGGGCGCCGGGGCGGTGGTGGCCGGGGTGGGGCCGGTGACGGTGAGCCGGAGGGTGGTGGTCGCCGCGGAGTCGGCCGGAGCAGGGGCCGGGGTGGGGGACGCGGAGGTGCCGACAGCGGGGGCGGCGAGCAGGAGGGCGGCCAGCAGGGCCGCGGGGGTGTGCGTGTTCATGTCCGGTCAACGAGCCGCGGGGACCGGCGGTCACCCCGGCCGGTCCCGCGCGCCCGGGAGGAGCCGTGGCGAGGACTCGCCGCGTGACGGGCGCCCGGGTGGCGTGAAGTCGCCGCTTCCGGTGTGCGCGGGGTGGGGCCGTACGGCTGCGGGAGTGGCCGATTCCGGCAGGTCGGGGCGGCGGGGGTGTGGGCGCGCGGGGCTCGCGCGGGTTCCCGTTCGAGGACCGACGGCCGGTTTCCGATGCCGCTCACGCAAACAGGCCATTGGTTGCACAGGGCGTCATCATCGCTGGTCGTGTGCGTCTGGCGCCCCTCCGTACGCCCTGGCGAAGGTGATCTTCCGGAGCGCACGCTGATCGACGGAACACGAACGGGAGGGGTGGCACGTGGAACGGGGCGGCAGCGGGGGCACGGCCGGACACGGCGAGGACGGCGGCACGGACCGTGGTGCGGACAACGCCACGGCCCGTGGCGTGGACGGCGACGTGGACCGTGGGGTGGACGTCTGTGTGGTGGGGGCCGGCCCGGTGGGGCTGACGCTCGCGATCGGGCTGCGCAGGCTCGGTCTGGGGGTACGGATCGTCGACGCGGCTCCGGAGACGAAACGGGAGGCCCGTGCGCTGGTGCTGTGGGCACGGGCCCGGGAGGCGCTGCACGCGCTGGGCGTCGGCGGGGTCCTGGACGAGCACGGGGTGGAGCTGAGCGCGGTGACCGTGCACGCCCGGGGCCGGCCGCTGGGCGAGCTCACCACCGGCTGGGCGCACTCCGCCTTCGCCCGCCCGCTCAACATCGAACAGCACGTCATCGAGCGCCTGCTGGCCGGGGAGCTGGCCGGCCTCGGCACCCGCGTCGAGTGGAACACCGCGGTCACCGACGTCAAGGTGCACGACGACCGGGCCGAGTTCACCCTGCGGCACGGCGACGGACGGGTCGAATCGGGCTCCGCACCCTGGATCGTGGGGTGCGAGGGCACCCGCAGCGTCGTCCGGGACCGGCTCGGGATCGCCTTCGAGGGCCACCGCCGCACCGGCCTCCAGGTCGTGCAGGGCAACGCGCTGCCGACCTGGCCGCTGGCCGAGGAGCCGGGGCGCGGGCACATCTTCCTGGCCCCGCGCCGGGCCCTGCTGGTCTTCCCGCTGCCCGACGGCGGCTACCGCTTCTTCTGCTTCCGCGACGACCCCGATCCCTCGCTCGGGGCGGCCCCGACCCTCGACGAGCTGCGCGACCTGGTCGCGGAGACCGCCCGGATGCCCGGGCTGCGGCTCGCCCCCGCCCCCTCCCGCTGGCTCAACCGCGCCCGGTTCAGCGACCGGGTGGCCGCCCGGCTGCGCAGCGGGCGCGGACTGCTCGCGGGGGACGCGGCGCACGCGTGGGCCCCGGTCGGCGGGCACGGCATGAACGTGGGGGTGCTCGGTGCCCACAACCTGGCCTGGAAGCTCGCCGCCGTGCACCGGGGCGAGGCCGGGGACGCGCTCCTCGACACGTACGACGCGGAGCAGCGGCTCATGGCGCTGCGGTACATCCGGGAGATGCGGTTCAACTTCATGGAGCTGCCGCTGCCGCCCCTCGCGCACCGGGCCTTCACCGCGACCGTGCCCGCCGCGCTGGCCAGGACCGGTTTCCGGCGCCGTCTCGACCTGCGGCTGAGCGATCTGGGGCGTCACCACCGAGACGGCCCGCTCTCCGCGCACGTGCCCGGGACCGGCCGGGGGCCGGGCGCGCGGGCCGGCGACCGGATGCCGGACGCCTCCGTGGTCCCGGCGGAGCCCGGACCCGGCGCGAGGGGTCCCGGGGAGACGGTGCGGCTGCACCGGCTGCTCGCGTACGGGACGTGGACGCTGGTGCTGCACGCGGCCCGGGCCGACACCGTCACGCTCGGGGCGCTGCGCGCGGCCTGCGCCACCGTCCCCTTTCCCGTACGGCTGCTGCCCGTGACGCCCGCCGACGCGCGGGCGGAGGCGGCGCTCGGGGCCCCGGCGGAGCTGCGGCTGGTGCGGCCCGACGGGTACGTGGGGCTGGTCGCCCCGCTCGGCGGCGTCGAGCGGCTGCGGGAGTACCTGGCGGCTCGGGCCGCCGGCGCGAGAGCCGTCGGCCGGGTCTGAAGCCCCGCCACCGCGCTCGCCTCCTCAGGCCGCCTCGCCTCCTCTGGCCGCCTCGCCTCCTCAGGCCTCCTCGCCTCCTCAGGCCGCCTCGCCCCCTCTGGCCGCCTCTCCCTCCTCAGACCTCCTCGCCTTCTCGATCGCTCGTCTTCTCGTCCCAGAGCCCGCGCACCGAACCGTCCGGGAGTCGGATCCTGATGCCCATCAACCCCCTCGACCCAGCCGCCGCCACCGTCCCTCAGCCCCGCCCCGCACCCCCTCCTCCCGGTCTCCCCGGCCCGCAGCCCCGCCGGCGCCCCCGTGCCGGTGGCACGGTGACCGTCGTGGGGGCCGGGATGGCCGGGCTCGTCGCCGCCTACGAGCTGGAGCGGCTGGGGTTCCGCGTCGAGGTCATCGAAGGGAGCCTGCGGCTCGGCGGACGGGTGCGCACCCACCGCTTCGGGGCGCAGGAGGGCGCGCCGTTCGTGGAGCTGGGCGCGATGCGGATCCCCACCGCGCACCACCGGACCATGGGGTACGTCGCCCACCTCGGCCTCGCCGACCAGGTGCGGCCGTTCCGCACGCTGCTGTCGGAGGAGAACGCCTTCCTGGCGACCGGCGCCGGGCACGTGCGGCTGCGGGACGCGCCGCGCGCCCTGGTGTCCGAGGTGCGCTCCTCCCTGGGCCTCGCCGGGTTCCGGGAGGAGACGGTGGTGTTCGGCGCCTGGCTCGCCGCGGTCGTCGACGCCGTCGCCCCGCCCGCGCTGCGGGACGGCCTCCGTGCCGACCTGGGCGGGCGGCTGCTCGGTCTGGTGGACGAGATCGACCTGACGCCGCATCTGCGGGGCGGCGGCAAGGACCGGATCGACGTGCACGGGCTGTTCGCGGCCCACCCCGGGATCCGGGCGGGCTGCGGCGGCCGGCTCGACGGCTTCCTCGACGACATCCTGACCGAGACGAGTCCCGCGCTCGTGCGGCTCGCCTGCGGCATGGACCAGCTGGTGCAGCGGCTGGCCGCGCGGATCCGGGGGCCGATCTGGCTCGGCCAGCCGGCGACCGGCTTCGAGGTCGCCGCCGACCACGTGCGCGTGCGGCTCGGCGGCGGGGCGGCGGCCCGGGTCCGGCGCTGCGACTACGTGGTGTGCACGGTGCCGTTCTCGGTGCTCCGCGGACTGTGGTTGGCGGGCTTCGACGAGGACAAGCTCGACGCCGTCCGGGAGGTCGTCTACTGCCCGGCCACCAAGGTCGCCGTGCACTGCCGGGAGCCGTTCTGGGAGCGGGAGGGCATCCGGGGCGGTGCCTCCTTCAGCGGCGGCAGGATCCGGCAGACCTACTATCCGACCGCCGAGCCGGCCGGTGCCGAGGGTGCGGCGGATCCCCTCGGGGCGGCCCTGCTCGCCAGTTACACGATCGGCGAGGACGCCGACGTGCTCGGCGGGATGCCGGCGCCGGTCCGGCACCGGGCGGTCGTCGAGGAGCTGGGCCGGATGCATCCCCAGCTGCTGCGGCGCGGGATGGTGCGCGGGGTCGCCAGTCTGGCCTGGGGTGGCCATCCGTGGACGCGCGGCGGCTGCACGATCCGCTGGGGCGCGGACCCGGCGGGCCGGGAGGAGCAGCGGCTGCGCGCGCTGCGCCCGCAGGGCCGGATGTTCTTCGCGGGGGAGCACTGCGCGACGGAACCGGCGTGGATCGAGGGGGCGGTGGAGTCGGCCCTGGAGGCGGTGGCCCTGATCGCGCGGGACGAGGGGCGGCGCGACGGGCCGTGCCGGGGCGAGCGGTGGCGGGGCGCGGCGGCTCCGGCCGGGCTGGAGGCGGCATGAGCGTCTTCGACCTGCCCCGGGTGTACTTCGCCGGTACGGCGCTGACTCGGCTGCCCACCGGGCCCCGGTCCGGGCTCGTGGACCTGGCCTCGAACACGGTGCTGCGGGGCGCGGACGGAGACGCCCCGGCGGAACCGTTCGGGGTGGCGGGTCCGGCGGCCGACTACCACGCGCACCTGGCGGAACGGGGCGCGCGCGGCGGGCACTTCTCGGGGAACGGGCATGTCGTCTGGGAGGCCCGGGTCACCGGGGTGGAGCGGACGGCGGGGGGCGTGGAGCGGTCGGATCCGCTGGTGGGCCGGGAGGTGGACCTGTGGGGCCATCACAACCCCTATCTCGGGACGACGGTGAACCGCGCGCGGGTCTTCGACGTCGATCCGGCGTCGGCGTGGACGGCGACGCTGATGGGCGGCCGGTTCGCGTTCGGGAGGGAGGGACGGTCGCACGACACGGGGTACGCGTGCCTGGGCGGGCTCAGCGGTTTCATGCCGCCGCGCTGGCAGGGCTTCCGGCCGGTGGCGCGCTCGCTGCACCAGTGCGTGGCCGGGGCGGAGGACGGGCTCGACTGGCCGGCGGGGGCGGCGGACTCCCCCGCCGTACGGGCCCTGCGCGAAGCGGTGGCGGAGCGGGACGGCGGGGCGCTGCTGGTCCAGTTCACCCTGGAGGCCCTGGCGGACCCGGAGGGGCCTCCCGGGGCCGGGGACGCGCCGCGGCGGTGGCGGCTGCGGGGAGTCGTGGCGCCGTGGAGTCCCGGGGAGCCGCGCAGCCATCCGGCGGGCCGGCTGCTCGTCCCGTACGGGGCGGAGGGCGGTGGCCCGGACGGACCGGGGCCGTGCGCGGTGCGGATCGGCCCCGAGGGGGTGGTCGTCAACGAGCCGTACGCGCGGCTGGGGAGGGACGGTGGCGGCGGGCCCGTCCTGGAGGTGCGGACGGCGGGGTCGGGGCTGACGGTCGCGGTGCTGCCCGGGGGGTTCCGGGGCGGCGCGGTGGCGACCGTACCGGCGGTCTCGGAGGAGGCGGTGCGCCGGGCCGGGGAGGAGGGGCTCGTGGTGGTGCGGGACGGCGGCGCGGTCGTCCTGCGGGAACGGGAGACGGTGGTGCTCACCGACGAGGCCGCGCTGGTCCTGGACCATCCGGACGCCGAGCGCGGTGACGAGTACGCCGTCGAGGTGCCGGTGCGGACCTTCCTGCGCGGCCGGCCCGGGCCGCTCCAGGCCGTGGAGGTCCGCCAGTACCCCAACCCGCGCGCGCTGCCGCTGGATCCGGCGGCGTCGGGCCCGCTCGCCCGGACCTCGGACGTCGCGATCGTACGGCTCCGGGCCGGGCGGACGGGCGGGCGGAAGGTCTCCGGGGCGGAGCCGGCCGGAGCCGGGTGCCGGGTGGTCACGGACGGGGAGGGGCACGGCTGGTTCACGGTCTCCGGCGCGCGGGCCGGCACCGCGCGGCTGCTGTTCTCGACGGCACCGGACGACCTGCCGCCCGTCGACGCGGCGGCGCCCGGGTCGGCGGCCGACTGCTACGACCACGACGACGCCCTCGGCTACTGGGCGTGGGCGGGGACCGCCGCGGTGCGGGTGCTGCCCGACGACTGGCGCCTGGACGCGGTCCTGCCGTCCGAGGTCGGCTTCGACCTGCTGCACCGCGAAGTGTTCGCCTACTACGAGCAGTTGTTCCCGTTCATGCGGGACGAGGTGTTCAGTCTGGCCGACCGCTGCAAGGTGGAGACGTACGCGAAGCTCGTCTGGCAGATGTGCGACCCGGCGAACAAGGACCGCACCTACTACATGCCGCCGACGCGGGACCTCACGCTGCCCAAGGCCCGGCTCCTCCTCGCCTACCTGCGCTCCCGGAGCGCGGCGGCGGCGCTCCCGCACGCTCCGGCGGCCCCCGCGCCGCGCCGGGCGGCCGAGCCGCGCATCACCACCCGGGGCCAGCTGCGCGCGGCGCTGTGGCAGGCGGTCACGGTGGAGCTGGCGACCTCGCTCCAGTACCTCTACGCGGCGTACACGGTCCCGACCCACGGCACGGGCTTCGGGTACGTCCGCAGCGGGGTGTGGACGCCCCGGCAGCTCCGGCTGGCCTGCGGGGACGGCGGGGAGACCCTGGCGAAGGGCATCCGGGACGAACTCCTCGACGTGGCCCGCGAGGAGATGATCCACTTCCTGGTCGTCAACAACGTCCTGATGGCGATGGGCGAGCCCTTCCACGTGCCGGCGATCGACTTCGGGACACCGGGGCGGCTGCCGCTGCCGCTGGACTTCGCCCTGGAGCCGCTGCACCTGGGCAGTCTCCGGCGGTTCATCGCGATCGAGCGGCCCGAACGGCTCGCGGGCGGCTCGGCGGGGGCGGCGGGGACGGGCGCGGAGGCGGCGGGAGAGTCGTGGGGCGGTACGCGCGCGGGGGTTCCGTTCGGGTCGCCGAGCGAGCTGTACGCGGCGATCCGGGACGGTCTGCCCCGGGTGCCCGACCTCTTCCTGGTGGAGCCGGGCAGGGGCGGCGGGGAACACCACCTCTTCCTGGGGGCGGCCGTCGACTCCGTCCACCCGGACTACCAACTGGAGGTGGACGACCTGTCGAGCGCGCTCTTCGCGATCGACTTCGTCACCGAGCAGGGCGAGGGCGGGGTCCTCGACGCGCCGGGGGACGGCGGCCCCTCGCACCACGAGACCTTCGTGCGGCTCGCCGAACTCCTCATGGCCGAAAGGGCCGACGGGCCCGGCGGGCAGGGGGCGCCGTGGGAGCCCGCCTACCCGGCCCTGCGCAATCCGACGGCCGACCCGGGCCACCCGGGCCGGGCGGCCGTGCTCGCCCCGCACGCCCGGCAGGTGCTGAGGCTCTTCAACCGCAGCTACTTCCTGATGCTCCAGCTGATGGTCCAGCACTTCGGCGAGAGCCCGGACGCGAGTCTGCGCCGCTCCCCGCTGATGAACGCCTCGATCGACGTGATGACCGGGATGATGCGGCCGCTCGCCGAACTCCTCGTCACGCTCGACTCGGGCTGGCGGGGGCGGACGGCGGGCCCGTCCTTCGAGCTGGAGGAGCCGCCCGTGCACGTCGCCAGGCCCGATGTGGCCCGGCGCGGTTTCGCGATGCGTTTCCGTCACCTGGCGGCGATGGCCCGGGCGTGCCCGGGCGTCCCCGACCGGGTGCCGGAGCTGATGGCCTGGTACGCGGAGTACTTCGCGACGGAGGGGAGGAGTTGAGCCGATGACGGTGGAGGAGGAGACCGAGGTCCTGGTCGTGGGCGGCGGGCCGGTGGGGCTCGCCCTCGGGCTCGACCTGGCCCGGCGGGGGGTCGGTTTCGTGCTGGTGGAGGCCGGCGACGGCCGGATCACCCACCCCAAGGTGTCCACGGTCGGGCCGAGGGCGATGGAGCTGTTCCGCCGCTGGGGCGTGGCGGACGCGGTCCGGGGCGCCGGCTGGCCCCCCGGGCACACCCTGGACGTCGCGTGGGTGACGGCGGTCGGCGGGCACGAGCTGCACCGGCTGCGGTTCGGCACGGTCGCCGAGCGGCCGCCGCCCGCGCACACGCCGGAACCCGAGACGGTCTGCCCCCAGCACTGGCTGGTCCCGCTGCTGAGGCGGCGGCTCGGGGTGCGCCCGGACGGCCCGGTGCGGCTGGGGACCCGGCTGACCGGGTTCCACTCGACGCCCGACGGGGTGCGGGCCTCGCTGACCGACGCGGCGGGGGCGCGGACGACGGTGCGCGCCCGTTATCTGGTGGGGTGCGACGGGGCGGCGTCGCCGGTGCGGAAGGCGTGCGGGATCGACTCGCCGGAGCGGCACGCCACCCGCACCCTGCGGAACGTCCTCTTCCGGGCGCCGGGTCTCGTGGAGCGGCTCGGCGAGCGGGCGGCCCTGGTCCACTTCGTGACCGAACCGGGCGGGCTGCGGTATCCGCTGCGGGCGATGGACGGCCGGGACCTGTACCGGCTGACCTGTCCCCCCGGCCCGGCCGAGGCGCTGCGGGTGATCCGCCGGGCGCTCGCCGTGGACGTGCCGGTGGAGGTCCTCTCGGACACGGAGTGGCACCTCACCCACCGGGTCGCCGCCCGCTACCGCGACGGCCGGGTGCTGCTCGCCGGCGACGCGGCCCACACCCTCTCCCCCTCCGGCGGCTTCGGCCTCTCCACCGGGATCGGCGACGCGGCCGACCTCGGCTGGAAGCTCGCCGCCGAACTGGCCGGCTGGGCGGGCCCCGGCCTGCTCGACACGTACGAGAGCGAGCGGCGTCCGGTCGCCCTCGCCGGCCTGGAGGAGAGCCACCGCAACCTTCGCCGCACCGTGGACCGGCGCATCACGCCGTCGCTCCTGGAGGACTCGCCGCGCGGCGAGGAGGCCCGCGCGGAGCTGGGGCGGCTGATCGCCGCCTCGGACCCACGGCGCGAGTTCGACGCGCCCGACGCCCACTTCGCCCACCGGTACCGCTCGCCGGTCATCGCGGAAGGGGAGGACGGGGACGCGCCCCCCTCGCCCGGGGAGCCGGACCGCCCGGCGTGGGACCGCGCGGCGGTGCCCGGCGGGCGTGCCCCGCACGTGTGGCTGGAGCCCGGGCTCTCCACGCTGGACCTCTTCGGCCCGGCGTTCACCCTGCTCCGGCTGGGCCCCGAGGGCACGGAGGGGACGGAACGGGCCTTCGCCGAGCGGAGGGTGCCCCTGCGCGTGTGGAGTCCGCCGGCGGGCGACGAGCCTCGGCGGCGGTACGGGTATCCGTACGTGCTGGTCCGCCCGGACGGTCACGTCGCCTGGCGGGGGTCCCGGCCGCCCGCCGATCCCGGCGCCCTCGCCGACCTGGTGCGCGGGGCCGGGACGGACACGGGCGGGGCACGGCCGGACGGGGGTGGGTGATGGGCGCGGACGGGCTGCCGCCGTTCGACCCCGGGCGGCTCGACCTGGCGGATCCGTACCCGGTCTACCGCGGGTACCGGGAACGGGACCCGGTCCACGCCGTGCCGCCGCCCGACGGCGGCCGGGACGGCACCGGGTCCACCACCTGGTACCTCTTCCGGTACGCGGAGGTGGCGCGGGTCCTGACGGAGCGCGCGTACCGGCGGAGGTCGCCGCTGACCGGGCGGGCGGCGCCGATACCGGAGGGGTACGGGACGCTGCGGCGGGTCGTCGAGAACTGGCTGGTCTTCCTCGACCCGCCCCGGCACACCCGGCTGCGGGCCCGGGTGAACCCGCCGCTCGGCACGGCCGCCGTCGCCGGACTGCGGCCGGCCGTGCGGGAGATCGCCGAGGAGCTGGCGGGGCCGCTCGCGGCGCGGCCCGAGGCCGATCTGGTCCGGGGGTTCGCGGCGCCGTTCCCCCTGCTCGTCATAGCCCGCGTCCTCGGAGTGGAGGGGCGGCTGTGGCCGTGGTTCCGGGAGCGGGCGCTGGCGCTCCAGGAGGCGGGCGGCACCCGCGGCGACCGTACGGCGGCGGGCCTCGCCCGGGCCGACCGGGCGGCGGGCGAGCTGGAGAGGTACTTCACCGCGGAGCTGGCGGACCGGCAGGCCGCCGACGGAGAGCCGCGCGACCTGATGGGCGCGCTGGCCGGCGCCGCGCGGGAGGACCCCTCCCTCACGCCCGGGCTCCTCGCCTCGACCTGCGTCCACCTCCTGACCGCCGGGCACGAGACCACGACCGGGCTCCTCGGGAAGGCCGTCCTCGCGCTCCTCTCCCGGCCCGCGACGGTGGCCGCACTCCGCGCCGAGCCGGGGCTCCTGGCGGGCGCGGTGGACGAGTTCCTGCGCTTCGACCCGCCGGTGCAGATGGTGACCCGCTGGGCGTGGCGGGACACGGAGCTCTCCGGGCGGCGGGTCCGGCGCGGGGACCGGCTGATCGCGGTCCTCGGCTCGGCCCACCGGGACCCGGCGCGTTTCCCCGACCCGGACGTCCTCGACGTCCGCAGGACCACGGGCCGGCACTGCGCCTTCGGCCTCGGCATCCACTACTGCGCGGGCGCGGCGCTCGCCCGGCTGGAGGCGGAGACGGGACTCGCCGTGCTCCTCGACCGGCTGCCGCTGCTCCGGCCGGACGCCCGCCCGCTGGTCGAGGTGGAGTACGCCCCGGACTGGGTCTTCCACGGCCCCTCCCGACTGGTCCTCAGGGAACGGGAGGAGGAACGGGAACGGGAAGGGGAAGAGGAACGCGAGGCCGGGGCGGGGAACGATCTCCACCACCCCTCCGTTATACCCCCCACGGGTATACAGAGGAGGAGTGCATGACCACGACCAGCACCGCCGACACCGACGCCACCGTCCCCCGCCCCCGCCGCCTGCCGGCGCTCACCCCGGGCCAGGCCCAGGGCCGGGCCCGGGAACTCCTCGCGGACATCGTCGAACGGCACGGGTCGGCGGGCGAGATGGTGTCCACGATGGCCCACTCGCCCGCGATGATCGAGGGTTACCTGAGCCTGTCCCGTGCGATGAAGCGGGTGAGGATCCCTCGCGCGCTGAGCGAGAAGCTGTCCCTCGCCGTCCAGGAGTGGATCGACTGCGGCACCTGCCGCGAGGCGCACGCGTCGGCGGGCCGGGCGGCCGGGCTGAGCGGCACGGACATCGCCCTGGCCCGCCAGGGCACCTCCACCGATCCCCGCGAGGCCGCCCTGATCGCCCTCGCCCTCAAGGTCCTCGTCGAACCGGGCGCGCTCGGCGACGCGGACGTCGCCGAGGTGCGAGCGCACGGCTGGAGCGACCGGATCATCGCCGAGGTGGTCGGCGTCGTCGGCCTCAACCTCCTCACCGGCGCCTTCAACCTCCTCGCCGGCATCCAGCCGGACGCCGACGAGGAGGAGGCGGCGGAGGGACGGGAGGCGGCGGAGGCCTAGGCGCCCGCCGGGAGTTCCTTCTCCATCAGCGTGAAGGACTTCGCCGGGCCGCCCGGCTGCGGCTTGCCGTCCTTCCGGCCGACGACGCGGTAGCCGGCGTCCCGGTAGTAGGCGGTGAGCTTCGGGTTGGTGGTCAGACAGTCCAGGCGCACCCGGGTCCGGCCGGTCGCGGCCACGCGGTCCTCGGCGGCCGCCAGCAGGAGCCGTCCGGTCCCGGGCGGGGCGGCCCGGTCCACCATCAGCCGGTGGACGTAGCCGGCGACGGGCGGCTGCGGTCCCCACGCCGCCTCGTCGTCCCACCACAGCTCCCAGGCGCCGGCGACGCGACCGCCGCGCTCCGCGAGCCAGACCTCGCCGTGGGTCATGATCCGGCGGAAGTGGTCCTCGCCCAGCTCTCCGGGCCGCCACTGGCCGGTGACACCCCGCTCCAGCATCCAGCGGGCGGCGTCGTCGCGGAGCCGTACGAGGGTGGCGAGGTCGGCCTCGCCGGCCGTGCGGTGGTGCAGTGCGGTCACGTGGCCGATCCTCGCACGGGGCCGGCCAGGGGCGACGGGGCGGTGAAGGAGACCGCGGCGGCCGGGCCGGTGACCTCCGCGTCGGAGCCCAGGGCGTAGGCGGCGACGCGGGAGACCACCGCCGCCGGGACGGCGTCGGCCACTCCGGGGACGGCCGGGCAGTCCTGGGTGGCGTGGGCGTCGTGCGGGACGACGACCCGGTAGCCGCGGGCCAGTGCCGTACGGGCGGTGGCCTGGACGCACATCTCCGACATCACCCCGCAGACGGCGACGGCCCGGCTGCCGTGCCCGTCGAGCACACCGCCGAGGCCGGTCTCCTGGAAGCCGTCGTCGTGCGGTTTGCGGATGACGAGCTCGGCGGGGCCGGGCTCGATCCTGTGGTGCAACTCCCAGCCGGGGGTGTGGGGTTCGTCCTCCGCGCCGGGCGGCCCGTCGTTCTGGAGGTGGACGACGAGCGCGCCGGCGGCGCGGGCCCGGGCGATCAGCCCGGCGGTGCGGTCGACGAGCCGGGCGGCGTCGGGCACGGCGCCGTCGCCGGTGACGAAGGCCGACTGGACGTCGACGACGAGGAGCGTGTCCACGGGCGGGGGCGGCTGCTGAGGCGTCTGCGCGATCATGCGGCCATCATCACGCCCCCGGGCGTGGCCGCTCCACGGGGTTTTCGACCGTCCCCGACCGGCGGAGCAGGAGCTGCCCGGTCACGCCGGTCGCGAACAGCCCGCCGAGCAGGGCGAGGAGGGAGACGGCGCCGCCCGAGCCCCAGTCGACGTCCGCGGCGCGGGCGGCGAGCACGGTCCCGCAGACGACCGCGACGGCGGGGACGGCGCGGAGGGCGGGGCGACTGCGCGTCAGATCGTCCTCGGCGAGCGAGGCGAGGACGCCGACGCCGAGCGAGAGCGCCCAGACGCCGAGACCCTGGGCGTCGGCGCGGTTCACCGTCCACGGCACGAACGCGCCCCAGAAGCCGGGCAGGAAGAGGAGCCCGGCACCGATGCCGAGCCATCCCGAGCCGAGGACCGCGAGCAGCGGCTTGGACCAGCCGGGCATCGGCACGTGCCCGGTACGGATCGGCTCCCCGGCCGGCCTGCGGTACTGGGCGGCGAGGCAGCCGACGGAGGCCAGCGCGAGGACGGAGACGACGGGCACCCAGCCGAGGCTGAAGAGGACGAGGAAGAGCGGGCCGCCCCCGGCGACGCGGAGGGCTCCGGCGTTGAGGAGGGTGACGGCGGCCAGACCGACCATGACGACCACCAGCGGCAGGTACAGGCCGCGCACCTCCTCCCAGGTGGCGGCCCGGCCCATGGTGAGCAGCGCCGGCGCCACCCCCACCATGGCCGCGCCGATGAGTGCGGGGCTGAGCGGTTCCGGCGAGGCCCAGGCACCGGCCGCGTAACCGGCGACGCCCGCGACGGCGAGGAGCGCGCCGACGCCGAGGCTGATGACGGCGACGGCGGTGCTCAGGACGGCGACGGCCGCCGAGAGTTCACGGCCGGGTCCGGTGGTGGTCGTGGCGACGGGGGCGCTCATCGCCCCTCCTTCCCGTCCGCGGCGGCGGCGACGAGCACCGGGTCCGGTGCGGCGGGCGGGGTCCGCGGAGGCCGGCGACGCAGGAGTTCGCGTCCGGCGAGGACGCGGAGACTGACGACGGTGACGGCGGTGTAGGCGAGCATGCCGCAGCCGATGCCGGCGGCCGAGGTGAGGGCCGTCGCCCGGTCCAGGTCCATGGCCCGTTCCAGCACCGGCACCATGACCGCGGAGAAGGCGGGGGCGAGGAGCAGGGCGGCGAGGTGGAGGCGCCACTCCTCGCGGGCCCAGCCGTTGCCGGCGCGGCGCGCGCCGGCGGCCCGGGCGGCGAGGACGGCGTACACGACGGCGTACGGCACCAGGTAGGCGAGGAGCAGGCGGCGTCCGGCGGTGCCCTGGCCGAGGAAGGCGGGGACGAGCACGGCGAGGCCGGCGGCGCCCGCGAGGTGGGCGAGGACCATCACCGGTGCGGGTGCCCAGCTGCCGGTGAGGCCGGGTACGGAGGTGCGCCGGTCGAGGGCGCGGGTGGCGAGCAGGGCGCCGAAGGAGACCAGCGCGCCGAGGTGCATGATCGCGACCCGGTTGACGTCCTGGATGGACAGGCCCGGGTAGAGGGTGGGCAGGAAGCCCCATTGGAGGCGGAGCAGCGGGGCGGTCATCAGGAAGCCGTAGCAGAGCAGCAGCCAGCGCTGGTGGAGGTCGGGGAAGCCCTTGTAGGCGGCGAGGGTGCCGAAGGTGATGCTGCCGACCGTGCCGACGAGGATGACGGCGAGCACGATCCAGAAGGCCGCGCCGCTGAACGCCTGCTCCGGGGGCGTGCGGACCAGGTAGACGGCGGCACCGGCCATCGAGGCGTACACGGTCACGGCGAAGACCACGCCGAGGGCGCGGTGGAGGCGGACGCGGCGGCGGACGGCGGTGAGCAGCTGGACGGGGCCCAGGAGCATCAGCAGGCCGCCGAGGACGGAGTGGACGATCAGCGGGACGAGGCTGCGCTCGTACGGTCCCCTGCGGTCGCGGACGGCGTCGGCGACGAACTCGGGCGAGACCGTGCGGCCGAGGAGCCATTCCCCGAGGGCGGGCGCGCCGGGGCGGGCGTAGGGCCAGAGCTCGGTGAACGCGATCGGCGCGTACGCGAGGCAGACCGCCGTCAGCACGATGACGGCCGCCTTTCCGCGTCTGGTGCTGGTCGGACGCCCCATGGCGGCCCCCTCTGCGATGGTCGCGATAGTCCACTCTGGACTATGGAGGAAGGTAGGGCCGCTTCCGGCCGGGGTCAACCGGTCGGTAACAAACTGGTGTTACCAGGGGTCAGCGCTGCTCAGCGTCGCCGCCGTCGCCCACCGCTCCCCCACCCACCGCCCCCTCACCCGGCACCACGTCGCCCACCGCCCCCTCACCCGGCACCACGTCGCCCACCGCCCCCTCACCCGGCACCACGTCGCCCGCCGCCCCCTCGCCCTCCGCCGGTTCGCGGCTGCCGACCCAGTCCCAGAAGTCGACCATCATCCGCTCGTACCGGATGCCGAACTCCAGCGCCTCGCGCTGCCCGCGGCCGAGCAGTGCGCCGACCTCTCCGGCCAGCCCCTCGTACTCCTCCAGGGTGCGGCGGTGTTCCGCCGTCTGGACCGGGGCGTGGACGCGCGGGCTCGCCCCGAACCAGAGCTTCAGGATGCCCCGCTCGCGCGCCTCGACCGGCACGAAGGAGGGGTCGGCGAGCCAGCCGCGCAGCGCGGCCACGCCCTCGTCGGTGAGCCGCATCAGCCGCCGGTTGCGGCCGCCCTCCTGGCGCGCCTCGGAGAGCAGTCCCGCCTCCAGGAGGCGGTCGCACTGGGCGTACACCTGCGCGTGCGGCACGGACCAGAAGGGGGCGACGGTCCGGGCGGCCTCGACCTTGACGTCGTACGGACTGGCCTCGCCCAGCGCGTCGATGATGCCGAGGACGAGGAAGGAGGGCGTGGTCAGCCGGACTTCAGACATGCGGCGACCGTATCGCGGGGCCTCAGACCGGGTGCTCCGCCCGGGCCCGGGGTCCGGCGGCCGGCGGCGGCGAGGGCAGCGCGCGGAACGCGGGCTCGGGCCGGAGCAGCTCGTCGAGGCCGGTGAGGCGCACCAGGCGGAGGATCCACGGCTGGTCGCACACGAGCTGGAAGTGCGCTCCGCGCTCACGGGCGCTCCGGGCGCAGTGGGCGAGCAGGCCGAGGCCGGTGGCGTCGCAGAAGCCGAGCGCGCGGATGTCGACGGCGAGGGCGTCGGCCTCGCGGACGAGGGCGTCGAGCTCGGGTCGCAGGTGGCGGACGAGGACGAGGTCCAGTTCGCCGCGGAGGACCGCGACGGTCAGGGCGCCGGCCATGTGCACCGCGAGGTGGGGGTCGTGACGGGGGATCAGCTGCATCGGACGCTCCACTGGGCGGGTCCAAGTGTCATGCCGAGCGTGGCCGTTGCGCGGGCGGGAGAGACGTTTCACCTTGGCCTCAGTCACCGGATCCGGTGAATGCGCGTCCAGAAGTGCGCCGGACGGGCGTACGAGGGGTCAGGGGCGCGGCTCCCCCAGGAGGGAGCGGGTCCGCAGGGCCAGGAGCGCCTCGAAGCGGAAGGCGGGGTCGGCGAGCCGGTCGCCGAGGAGGGCGTCGAGCCGGTGCAGCCGGCGGCGGGCGGTCTGGGGATGGATGCCGAGCACGCGGGCGACCTCGGGGGCGGTGCGGCCCCAGGACGTCAGCAGGGCCTCCAGGGTCTCGGCGAGCCGGTCGGCCCTGCCGCGCGGCAGCTCCGCGAGGGGGGCGAGGACCCGGGCGGCGAGCAGCCGGCCGACGGGCGCGGCCCGCAGCAGATGGAGTTCGGCCAGCTCCTCCTCGGCCAGGACGAGGTCTCCGCCGGGAACACCCGCCCCGGCCCCGGCGCGGCGGTCGAGGGCGGCGCGGGCGCACTGGAGGGAGAGCCAGGCGTCGTCCGGCACGACGGCGGGGCCGAGAGCGGCGGTACGGCCGCGGAGGGCGGCGCGGATCCGGTCGAGCGGCCCGCCCGAGCCCGCCCTCGCCTCCACCCCCGCCCCCGGGCCCGGCAGCGGCACGATCAGCACCAGGTCGTTGCCCCGCTGGACGGTGAGGAGTTCGGCGTCCGCGCCGGGCACCGCGAGCCGGCCGCCGCCGGACCGGACCAGGAGGCAGGCGAGGGTACGGGGCAGGGGCCAGCCCGCCCGCTCGGCGAGGGGTTCCAGCGACTGCCGGTCGACTCCGGGGGCGTGGGCGGCGCCGGGGGCCGGGGGTTCGAGCAGCCGCTCGGCCAGGGTGCGGCGAGCCCGCTTGAGCTCGCCCTCGGAGCGCAGCCGCTCGGCCCGGAAGCCGGCGACGGCCTCGTTGGACAGGGCGTTGATGTGGATGAGGACGGCCTCGTGCAGCGGCAGCACCAGCTCGGCGGGGAGCGCGGCGGCCTGGAGCACCTCGGCGTACCGCCGGCTGCCGACCCGTGCGCCCACCCGGAACGCGGCCTGGATGCCGTCCGTCGTACGGCCGCTGCGGTATTCGACGCGGCCCAGCTCCCTGAAGTGCCTCAGATGGTGGTCCTGCGGGCTGTCGGGGTGCTCGACCAGCTCCGCGAACTGGTGGAGGGCGCGGCGTATCGCCTCCACGAGGTCCCGCCCGAAGGCGGAGTCCAGCGGCCGGCGGTAGGGGGCCACCTCGACGCGGATCGCCTCGATCATCTCCGCGACGATCCCGTCGACGCGGAGCCGGATGAGCGGGCCGAGCCCCGGTGGCAGCTCGTGCCACGGGCCTCGCGCGAAGGCTCCGGGACCGGCCCCGGGGCCCGGGAGGGAGCCGCCACCGCCCCCCGCGGACGCGGAAGCGGGCGAGGGACCGGGACCGGGCGGGGGCGGCGGCACGTACTCCATCTCGGGACTCCCTCTGCGGTGGGCTTCGTACGGGGCGGGGCTCGGGCGGAGCGGCGCCGCGGCCCGCTCCGGTGTCGAGGGGCGTGAGGCGGGCGCGGCGGAAGGTGTCACGCGCGTGACCGTTTTCCGGCGCGCGGGCCTCGCCTCCCTGGTCCGGCCGGTGCCGGTGCCAGCAGTGTGGACCCGACGTTACGCGCCAGTAGCTTCCGCGTCTCTCCCCCGTCACGGGTTTCTCCACCCCAGGCCGCTCCGTCACAGGCCACGTCGCCGAGGCACGCCGCCGAGGCCACGTCGCCAGAACCACACCGCCACAGGTTTCCGTCACGAGAAGGGCACCCCCATGCGCACGAGCACCGCACGCACACGCACCGCACGCACCGCACGCACTCCACGCACCACCCCGGACCACCGCTCCGGCCGCCGCCGGATCACCGCGGCCCTCACCGGCGCCGCCGCCGCGCTCTGCCTCGCGCTGACCGGCGCCGCTCCGGCGCAGGCGGGACCGGCACAGGCCGCCGCGGCCGACCCGGTGGGCCCGCCGCAGGGAGACTTCCTCTCGGCGTACGGCTACTCGCTCCTCTCGCCGACGGCGGTCCCCTCCGGCGCGAACGACTGGGACTGCCGGCCGACGGCCGAACACCCGCGCCCGGTGGTCCTGGTGCACGGCACCTTCGAGAACCGGTACGCGAACTGGGCCGGGCTCGCCCCGCGCCTGAAGTCCGCCGGGTACTGCGTCTACGCCCTCGCCTACGGCGGCGGCCTCGGCCCGGTCGCCGGCACCGGGGACATCGCCGCCTCCTCCCGGCAGCTCGCGGAGTTCGTGGAGCGGGTGCGGACGGCGACGGGCGCGGCCAAGGTGGACCTCGTCGGCCACTCGCAGGGCGGCATGATGCCCCGTCACTACATCAGGCACCTCGGCGGCTCCGCCACCGTCGGCCGGCTCGTCGCCCTCGCCCCCACCAACCACGGCACCTCGCTGTGGGGCATGGGGCTGCTCGCCCGCGCCTTCCCCGGCGGCGACGAGCTCCTCGGCCTGGCCTGCACGGCCTGCTCCCAGCAGATCACCGGCTCCGACTTCGTCACGGAGCTCAACGCGGGCGGCGAGACGCATCCGGCGGTCTCGTACACCGTGATCGCCACCCGCTACGACGAGGTGGTCACCCCGTACACCTCGTCGTTCCTCGCACCGGCGCCGAACGTCGTCAACCAGCGGGTCCAGGACGCCTGTCCGGCCGAGTTCACCGAGCACCTCGGGATCTCCTACAACGACGTCGCGACGCGGCTCGTCCTCAACGCCCTCGACCCGGCCCACGCCCAGCGCCCCACCTGCTGACCGCACGGCGACGGCCTCCGGGTTGCGGCCGGACTTGGCCGAGCCGCCGGCGGAGTCACCCTCGACGATGAAGATCTCGCACTTGGTGGGGTCGTTCGAC
>NZ_JBHTST010000118.1:13137-26966 GCF_042794995.1 Streptomyces sp. NPDC056503 | reverse complement strand
GAGCGAGCGGATCCGGCGGCCGACCGGTGTCAGGCCGTCAGGCCCCCACGCCACCGGCGTAGTTCACCAGGAACAGCGCCTCCGCGACGGCGAGCCGCTCCAGCTCCTCCGGCGACACGGACTCGTTCACCGCGTGGATCTGCGCCTCCGGCTCGCTCAGGCCGATGAGCAGGATCTCCGACTCCGGGTAGAGCGTGGCGAGCGTGTTGCAGAGCGGGATCGAGCCGCCCATGCCGGCCGCCTGCATCTCCTGGCCCGGGTACGCCACCCGCATCGCCTCGGCCATCGACGCGTACGCCGGGCTGGAGGTGTCCGCCTGGAACGGCTGGCCCTGACCGACCTGCTCCAGGGTCACCCGCGCGTTCCACGGGGTGCGCTTCTCGATGTGCGCGAAGAGCAGCTTGGTCGCCTCGGCCGCGTCCTGGCCGGGCGGCACCCGCAGGCTGACCTGCGCGCGGGCGGTCCGCGGGATCGACGGGGTCGCGCCCGCCACCGGGTGGCAGTCGATGCCGATGACGGTGACGGCCGGACGCGCCCAGATGCGGTCGGCGACCGTGCCGGCGCCCGGCAGCTCCACGTCCGGGAGCACCTTGGCGTCGGCGCGGAACTGCTCCTCCGGGTACTGGAGCCCCTCCCACACGGCGTCCGCCGGCAGGCCGTCGATCACCGTCGAGCCGTCCTCGGCCCGCAGCGAGTCGAGCACTCGGATGAGCGCGGCGAGCGCGTCCGGCGCGGCCCCGCCGAACTGACCCGAGTGGAGGTTGCCCTCCAGGGTGTCGACCTGCACCCGGATCATCGTCATGCCGCGCAGCGTCGCGGTCACCGTCGGCAGGCCGACGCGGAAGTTGCCCGCGTCGCCGATCACGATGGTGTCGGCGGTCAGCAGCTCGGGGTGCTCCTCCGCGTACCGCTCCAGGCCGCCGGTGCCCTGCTCCTCCGAGCCCTCGACGATCATCTTGACGGTCACCGGCACGCCGCCGTTGGCCTTGAGGGCCCGCAGGGCCAGCAGGTGCAGGATGAAGCCGCCCTTGCAGTCGGCGGCGCCGCGGCCGTACCAGCGCCCGTCCTCGCGCTCGGTCAGCTGGAACGGCGGCGTCAGCCACGCCGATTCGTCGAGCTTCGGCTGCACGTCGTAGTGGGCGTAGAGGAGTACCGTCGGCGCACCGGCCGGGCCGGGCAGCACGCCGTACACCGCCTGCGAACCGTCCGGGGTGTCGAGCAGCGCGACCTCGCGGAAGTCCTCGGCGCGCAGCGCGTCGGCGACCCAGTTCGCGGCGGCCTCGCACTCGCTGCGGGGCGCCACGGCCTCGTCCGCGACCGACTCGAAGGCGACCAGCTCCGTCAGCTCGGCCTTGGCGCGAGGCATCAGGGTCCGGACGGTCTCGGCGATCGGATTCGGCGTCATGGGCACGCTCCTCGTGGGTGCGACGTTGAGAGCTAGGGGAGCGAACGGCGTATCGGGTGGTACGGCGTTCGCACCGTCGATCCTACGACCGGGCCGTGGCATACCGAGCCGTAGGATGCGTGAAGCAGACGCCGGTCGGATCAGGAGCAGAAGCACATCGTGAGCAGCGAGCACACAGAGAACGCCGGTCCGGAGCCCATCGAGCCGCTCGTGTCCGGCGATCCGGCCCCGGCGGCCGAGCCGTCCGGCCCCTCGGCGGACGAGGCGACGGCCGCGGTGACGGCCGCGGACTCCGGCGCGGAGTCCGGCCCCGTGGAGGACGCGGAGCTCGGCGCGGAGCCCGATCGGGACCGGCCCGAGGTGTGGGACGTCGTGGTCGTCGGCGCCGGCCCGGCCGGCGCGTCGGCGGCGTACGCGGCGGCGGTCGCGGGCCGCCGGGTGCTGCTCCTGGAGAAGGCCGAGCTGCCCCGGTACAAGACCTGCGGCGGCGGCATCATCGGCCCCTCCCGCGACTCCCTGCCGCCCGGCTTCGAACTTCCCTTCCACGACCGGGTGCACGCGGTCACCTTCTCCCTCGAAGGCCGCTTCGCCCGCACCCGCCGCTCGCGCCGGATGCTCTTCGGGCTCGTCAACCGGCCCGAGTTCGACGCCCAGCTCGTGGAGCACGCGCAGAAGGCCGGCGCCCAGCTGCGCACGGGCGCGACCGTGACCCGGGTGGAGCAGCACGGCCCGTCCGTGCCGGACCGGCGGACGGTCGCGGTCGTCCTCGCCGACGGCGAGACCGTGCTCGCGCGGGCCGTGGTCGGCGCGGACGGCAGCGCCAGCCGGATAGGGGCGCACGTCGGGGTGAAGCTCGGGCAGGTGGACCTGGGCCTGGAGGCGGAGATCCCGGTGCCGCCGTCGGTGGCGGAGGACTGGAAGGGCCGCGTCCTCATCGACTGGGGCCCGATGCCCGGCAGTTACGGCTGGGTGTTCCCGAAGGGCGACACGCTCACGGTCGGCGTCATCTCGGCGCGCGGCGAGGGCGCGGCGACCAAGCGGTACCTGGAGGACTTCGTCGCCCGGCTGGGCCTCGCCGGCTTCGAGCCCACGATCTCCTCCGGCCACCTCACCCGCTGTCGCACCGACGACTCCCCGCTCTCCCGCGGCCGGGTCCTGGTCTGCGGCGACGCGGCCGGCCTGCTGGAGCCGTGGACCCGCGAGGGCATCTCGTACGCGCTCCGCTCCGGCCGGCTCGCCGGCGAGTGGGCGGTCCGGGTCGCGGAGGCCGGCGACGCGGTGGACGCCCGGCGCCAGGCGCTGAACTACGCCTTCGCGATCAAGGCCGGGCTCGGCGTGGAGATGGCGGTCGGGCGGCGGATGCTCGCCGTCTTCGAGCGTCGCCCGGGGCTGCTGCACGCGGTGCTCACCGGGGTGCGGCCGGCCTGGAACGCCTTCGCCGACATCACCCGGGGTTCGGCCACGCTCGGCGCCATGGTCCGCTCGAACGGCCTGGCCAGGCGGGCCCTCGAAATCCTCGACAAGCGCATGGACACGGCGTCCGGCGTCGGTCCGGCGGGCCGGGGCGTGCAGCGCAGGGACGAGGAGCCCGGCGAGGGTGCGGAGGGCCCCGAGGGTGCGGAGGGCGCCGAGGGCGCGGACGCCGTGAAGTCGGTGAAGTCCGTGGAGTCCGTCGAGTCCGTGGGCGGGGACTCCGAGACTTCCTGAGGATCACACGGGGGGGTGGTGAGGGTGGGTGCGGGCCGCAGGTCCGTGCCCGCCCTCACGCGTTCCCGGCGGACGTGATGCGGAAGACGGGGTGCTTGTGCGCGATGGCGCGCAGCTCGTCGTCGGTGGAGTCCGGGCCGACGCCGCCGAAGAAGACGCCGACCTCGGCCTTCCAGCGCTTGAGGTAGGCGCGCAGCACCGCGACCTTGGCGTCGTCGCCGACCTCGGTGGAGGTGAACGGTTCGACGTGCTTGCCCAGGTGCAGCTCGCCCCCGCCGACCGCCCGCATGTTGCGGGTCCACTGGACGTGACCGCGCGGGGCGACCAGGTAGCGCTCGCCGTCGAGGGTGAGGACGTTCACCGGGGTGGTCCGCCAGGCGCCGCTCTTGCGGCCCCGGACGGCGAGGACGCGCGAGCCCCAGACGCTGAGCCCCCGGCGGGTCAGCCAGGCGACGGAACGGTTGAGGACGTTGACGGTGAACCAGCCGGGCTTGAGGACGTGGGTGGTGGACTCGGACATCGGAGCCTCCTGGGGCCTGGGGGAGGAGCGGGCGGGCGGGGTGGGTGGTGCGGGTGGCGCAGGCGATGCGGGTGATGTGAGTGGTGCAGGTGATGCGGGTGGTCCGTTAGGCGTGAGCGCCGCTCTCGGTTTCTTGCGACTCTCCGAACCGTGAGCACTGCTCTCGCTTGAGAACAGTCTGCACGGATCGCCGCTCGGAATCAAGAGCACTGCTCTCATTTCGGTGCGCCGCTCTGAAACGTGGCAGACTGCTCCCATGACCACCGTTCAAGGAGCCCGCGCCCGCGCCCGGGCCGAGATCACCGCCGCCATCAAGGACGAGGCCCGCCGGCAGCTCGCCGCCGAGGGCGCCGCCAAGCTCTCGCTGCGCGCCGTCGCCCGCGAGCTCGGCATGGTCTCCTCGGCGCTCTACCGCTACTTCCCCAGTCGCGACGACCTGCTGACGGCGCTGATCATCGACGCGTACGACGCCGTCGGCGCCGCCGCCGAGCAGGCCCACGCCACCGCCGTCCGCACCGCGCCCGGCGACCACCTCGCCCAGTGGATCGCCGCCTGCCGCGCCGTACGCGCCTGGGCCGTCGCCCACCCCCACGAGTACGCGCTCATCTACGGCTCCCCGGTCCCCGGGTACACCGCCCCCCAGGACACCGTCGCCCCGGCCGCCCGCGTCGGCCTGCTCCTGGTGGCGACCGCCCGCGCCGCGCACCAGGCCGAGGGCGTCGCGCTGCCGCCGCTTCCGGACGGCCTCGCGCCGGAGGCGGAGCGGCTCGCCGCCGATCTGGCCCCCGACCTGCCGCCCGCGCTCGCCGTCGCCCTCGTCTTCGCGTGGGCGCAGCTCTTCGGTCTGGTCTCGTTCGAGGTGTTCGGACAGTTCAACCGGGTCGTCGAGGACCGGGACGCCTTCTTCGCCACCGCCGCCGAACGCCTCGGCCGCGAGGTGGGCCTGCTCCCGCGGCGCTGACCGCCGCCCGGCCCCGAACCGTCCGGAGCGGGACCGCCGACGAGGTCTCCCGGCACGGCCGCGGCGGCTCCGCGCGGCCCGCGGCGACCCGGGGGAGCGGACCGGTCCGGCCGGGTCCGGCGGGCGGCCCCGATCATGGCAGACTCGGGCGCATGAACGGCAAGGCGACGACGACGCGTACTCGGCTGGACAGGGGGCGCAGCGCGCTCGGCCCCGCGCTGGAGCTGGTGCACACCGGCCGGGCGCCGACGCGGGCCGTCCTCACCGCCGAGCTGGGCGTCACCCGCGCCACCGCCGGGGCCGTCGCCGCCGAGCTGGAGGCCCTCGGGCTGATCCGGGTCGACTCCAACCCCGGGGCCGCCGCCGGTTCCCAGGGCCGGCCCTCGCACCGGCTCGCCGTCGACGAGAAGGGTCCCGTGGCGCTCGCCGCCCAGGTCCACGCGGACGGTTTCCGGGCCGCGCTGATCGGTCTCGGCGGCACCCTCGTCGCCACCGTCCCCGGCTCGGTGATCTCGGCCGACCCGGCGCAGGTCCTCGGCGCCGTCGTGGACGCGGGCGCCGCGCTGCTCCGCGAGACCGGGCGGCGCTGCGTCGGCGCCGGCCTCGCCGTGCCGTCCGCGGTCGCCGAGCCCGAGGGGACCGCGCTCAACCCGCTCCACCTGGCCTGGCCCGCCGGCGCGCCGGTCCGCGAGATCTTCGCGGAGCGGATCCGGGCCGCCGGCGTCGAGGGCCCGGCCTTCACCGCCAACGACGTCAACCTCGCGGCGCTCGCGGAGCACCGGCACGGCGCCGGGCGCGGCTCCCGCGACCTGCTGTGCGTGGCCACGGGACACCGGGGCGTCGGCGGGGCGCTCGTCCTCGACGGGCGGCTCCACTCGGGCAGTTCGGGCCTGGCCCTGGAGGTGGGGCATCTGACGGTCAATCCGGAGGGTCGCCCCTGCCACTGCGGCGGCCGCGGCTGCCTGGACGTCGAGACCGACCCGCTGGCCTTCCTCACGGCGGCCGGCCGCGAGCCGGGCCCCGAGGTGTCCCTGCTCCAGCAGGCCCGCGACCTGCTGCGGTCCGCGCCGGACGACCCGGGGGTGCGGGGGGCGGTGGAGGAGCTGATCGACCGTCTCGGCCTGGGCCTCGCCGGCCTCGTGAACATCCTCAACCCGGACCGGATCATCCTCGGCGGGCTCCACCGCGAGCTGCTCGACGCCGACCCGGAGCGGTTGCGCGCGGTCGTCGCCGACCGCAGCCTGTGGGGCCGCAGCGGCGGAGTCCCCATCCTCCCCTGCACCCTGGACCACAACAGCCTGGTGGGCGCGGCCGAACTGGCCTGGCAGCCGGTCCTCGACGACCCCCTGGCCGCCCTGGGCGGGGCCCCCGTCTGACCCGGGGAGGAGCCTCCGGTGCCGCCGGTCCGCCGGGTGCCGCAGGGGCGGGCCCTCCGCCGGCGCCGTCGGCCGGGCGGGGGCCGTGCGGCGGACCCGGAAAAGAAGGTGGCGTCCGGACCAGGGCCCGGTAACCTCCCCGTTCATGATCGATTCTGAAGCCTCGCTCCCGCCCCGCCTGGGCGGTCTCACCTTCCACGGCCCGCTCTCCGAGGAGCGGGCCGGGCGCCTCGTCCGCCGCATCGCCGACTCCGGGCCCGCCGACGTCCTCGACATCGGCTGCGGCTGGGGCGAGTTGCTGCTGCGGATCCTGGACGCCGCGCCCGGCGCCAAGGGCGTCGGCGTCGACATCAACGCCGAGGACCTCGCCCGTGGCCGGGTGCTCGCGGCGGAGCGCGGTCTCGCCGACCGCACGGTCTTCGCCGAGGAGTCCGCCCGCGGCAGCGAGCGCGGCCCGGTCGACGCGATCCTCTGCCTCGGCTCCAGCCAGGCCCTGTGCGACCCGGAGCTGCCGCACGACCCGGCGGAGGCGCTGCGGGAACTGCGCCGGCTGGTGCGGCCCGGCGGCGTGGTCGTGCTCGGCGAGGGCTTCTGGGAGCGGACCCCGAGCGAGGCGGAGCTCGCCGGGATGTGGCCCGGTGCGACCACCGGCGACCACCTGCCGCTGGGGGAGCTCGTCGACCTGGCGATCTCGTCCGGGTTCCGCCCGGCGTGGATCGAGACGGCGAGCCGGGACGAGTGGGAGGCCTTCGAGTCCGGCTACCGGTACGACACCGAGCTCTGGCTCGCCGCCCACCCGGACCACCCCGCGGCCGCCGAGACCCGCGAGCGGGTCGACCGGCAGCGGGCCGGCTGGCTGAACGGCTACCGGAACGTCCTCGGCATCGCGTACCTGACGCTGGTCGCCACCGTCTGAGCTCAGGTCCGGGCACCGCTCGCCGCGAGCGCCGGGGCTTCCGCGGGCGTGCTCAGGGGCACGCCCGCGAGCCGGCCGTACGAGACGATCGGGGCGAGCGGCACCTGATCGAGCCCGAAGCCGAACCCGGCCTCGGCGCCGGTCACGGCCGGCCCGTCGGCGCACGGCGGCGCCGTCAGGGTGAACCAGACGTCCTTGCCGCTCGCGCCCCGCGGGCGGACGCCCCAGCTGTCGCTGAGCGCCCCGACGATGGCGAGGCCGCGGCCCGAGGTGGCGAGCGCGTCCGGCTCGTCCCACAGGTCCGGGAAGGCCGACTCCGTCGCCACCGGTATCCGGGGATCGTTGTCCCGGACCGAGACGGTCAGCCGGTCGAGCAGGAGTTCCAGCTCGACGGTGCACTCCTTGTCGGGCTGCGCGTGGCGGTGCACGTTGCTCAACAGCTCGGTCACTCCCAGTTGGACGGGATCGACCAGGGCGTCGAGGCGCCAATGGCGCAGATGGGCGGCGACGATCCTGCGGATCTGACCGATCCGCGACGGCAGGGCCTGGAGCTCCACCGCGTAAAACCTGCTCGGCTCGCTGATCACGGCTGCGACTCCCCGAAGTAGTCCTGAAGAAGACGGAGATTCGGATCTGTCATGCGGTACACCAGGGCGGCGCACTGAGCACAGTGTCACCACCGTTGAACCCTCAGTGAGGTGGTTCCAGCGTGAACCAGCTGTCATCGAGCCGCAACCCGCCGCGAGCTTCCCCAGGTCAGCGCCGTGCACCGGATCGGTGGGTGCGCCGGGGCGGTGCCGCGGGCCGGTTCAGCGCCCGCCGGCCGCCCGCCGGAGCGCGGCGAGGAAGCGGCCCGCCTGTTCGGCGTCCCGGGCGTCGTCCTCCCCGGCGGCGTCCATGGTCAGCCGGTAGCGGGTGCCGTTCACCTTCGCCACCGTCTCGTCGCCCTTCGCGAACCACGGGCGGCCCGCCCGTACCGCCTTGACCGGCGCGCTGTCGATCTCGGAGCCGTAACTCGTGAGCAGCGCGAGCCGGCCGTCCTCGATGCGGACCTCGCCGGCCCGGGTCAGCGAGCGCGGCCACCGCGCGATCCGTACGCCCCTGGCAGTGAACTCCGGTTCCGCCATGCCGTTCCACCCCTTCCGCGTGCCCTTCCCTCCCAGTGTGCCGGGCTGTCGGCGCGGACACCAGGGAGCGTCGCGCGGGCGTTCCCCAAGGCGTTCCTATGGAGCGTCAAAGTGAACGTTTGCCCAGGTGGGAGAGGTATCGTCGGCAGTGGGAAGCCAGGGTCAGACCCGGCGGGACAGCGAGGAGAGAACCGTTGAGCACCATCCCCCACACCGCCGACGCGATCGCCACCGTGGACGTCGACCGCACCGATCCGGCCTACCGCGCCTGGTTGAAGGAAGCCGTCCGCAAGGTCCAGGCCGACGCCAACCGCTCCGCCGACACCCACCTCCTGCGCTTCCCGCTCCCCGAGAAGTGGGGGATCGACCTCTACCTCAAGGACGAGTCCACCCACCCGACCGGCAGCCTCAAGCACCGCCTGGCCCGCTCGCTCTTCCTGTACGCGCTCTGCAACGGCTGGATCCGGCCCGGCAAGCCCGTCATCGAGGCGTCCAGCGGCTCGACCGCCGTCTCCGAGGCGTACTTCGCGAAGCTCATCGGCGTCCCCTTCGTCGCCGTGATGCCCCGCACCACCAGCCCCGAGAAGTGCCGGCTCATCGAATTCCACGGCGGGCAGTGCCACTTCGTCGACGACTCGCGCACGATGTACGAGGAGGCGGCGGCGCTCGCGTCGCGCACCGGCGGCCACTACATGGACCAGTTCACCTACGCCGAGCGGGCCACGGACTGGCGCGGCAACAACAACATCGCCGAGTCGATCTACCAGCAGCTGCGGCTGGAGCGGTACCCCGAGCCGGCCTGGATCGTCGCCACCGCGGGCACCGGCGGCACCTCCGCCACCATCGCCCGCTACGTCCACTACACGCAGCAGAACACCCGGATCTGCGTCGCCGACCCGGAGAACTCCTGCTTCTTCGACGGCTGGGTGCACCACGACCCCGACGCCACCTCCGACTGCGGCTCCCGCATCGAGGGCATCGGCCGCCCCCGGATGGAGCCCAGCTTCGTGCCCGGCGCCGTCGACCGCATGATGAAGGTCCCGGACGCGGCGAGCGTGGCCGCCGTCCGCGCCCTGGAGACCGCGATCGGGCGGAAGGCGGGCGGGTCCACCGGCACCGGCCTGTGGAGCGCCTTCAAGATCGTCGCGGAGATGGTCGCCGAGGAGCGCACCGGCAGCGTCGTCACGCTCCTCTGCGACCCGGGCGACCGCTACCTCGACAAGTACTACTCGGACGCCTGGCTCGCCGAGCAGGGCCTCGACATCGCCCCCTACGCCGTCACGGTCGAGCGCTTCCTGGCGACGGGCGCCTGGCCGGAGTGAGCCGCCGGTCCAGCGCGGCCGCGGCGCGGCGGAAGGACAGGCCCATGCCCGGGGACGCGAGCCGCAGCCCGGCGCGGAACGGGGCGGAGCCGTCGGCCGCCATCGTCCAGCGCAGCCGGGTCCCGGCGCCCTCCGCCGTCAGGGCCCACTCCTCGGCCAGCGCGGAGACCGAGGGCGCGTTGGTGAGGTCCACGCGGTAGGCGTAGCGCAGGTCCGGCTCGGCGGCCAGGATCGTCTCCTCGAACCGGATCCCGCCGCGCAGCCGGATCGTGCGGCGCGCCCCGTCGTCCAGCGGGACGGCCGAGGAGACCGGGGTGAACCAGGCGGGCAGGCTGCCCACCTCCACCGCTATCGAGCGGTAGACCGCCGGGGGCGGGGCCTGGAGGGTGGCCTCGAAGGCGAGGCGGACGGGCGCGGTGGCGGTGAAGTCGAGCTCCACCGGCCGCAGTCGGCGTTGCATGGACCGGACCTCCCGGATGAGTGGAAGAAGCACCTTAACTGACAGCTCGTCAGGACGAAAGCCTGTTCGAGGAACGGCCGTCGCGCGACGGGCCCCGCCCGGACGGCGAGGAGCGGCCGAGCAGCCCGTCCAACGCCCGGCCGAACACCACCCGCCCCACCCGCGCCAGCGCCCCGTCGAAGACCCCCGGCACACCGCGCACGGACAGCTCCTCCGTCCACAGCACCCGGCAGCCCCCGGCCTCCGAAGCCACCTCGATCTCGGCCCAACCCCGCACCAGCCGCCCGTACTTCTCCAGCCGGCACACCCCCGGCCGGCCCCCGCTCGGCGGCTCCCAGCGGACCACCTCCATCGGGTCGTCGAAGCCCAGCGGGCCGAGCCCGGTGCGCGCCGTGAAGCGCGTCCCGGCCCGGCTCGGACCGGACGTCAGGACCGTCGTACGGGTCAGCGGCACCCGCCGCCCGTGCGCCGGCCAGTCCGTCAGCCGCCGCCACGCCTCCTCGGGAGCCAGCGGCACCGAGCGCGCCACCCGGAACCGGCTCACGCCGCCGTCTCGCCGGCCACCAGAAGACCCGGCACGTGCTCGGCGACCTCGGCCCGCACCTCCGCGGCCATGCCCCGGTCCGTCACCCAGGTGTCCACCTCGTCCAGCGTCCCGAAGGAACTCAGGCCCACCGTCCCCCACTTGGTGTGGTCCGCGACCACCACCACACGGCGCGCCGAACGGATCAGGCAACCGTTCGTCTCCGCCTCCGCCAGGTTCGGCGTCGACAGACCCGCCTCCACCGACAGCCCGTGCACCCCCAGGAAGAGCAGGTCGAAGTGGAGCGAGCGGACCGCCCGGTCCGCCACCGGCCCCACCAGCGCGTCCGACGGCGTCCGCACCCCGCCCGTCAGCACCACCGTCGGCGCCCGCCGACCCTCGCCGGCCGCCTGGCGCCCCTCGTGGAAGACGTCCGCCACCCGCACCGAGTTCGTCACCACGGTCAGGTCCGGCACGTCGAGCAGCTGCCGCGCCAGCGCGTACGTCGTCGTCCCGCCCGACAGCGCGATCGCCGAGCCCGGCAGCACCAGCGCCGCCGCCTCCCGCGCGATCTCGTCCTTCGCGCTCGGCTCCAGCACCGACTTCGCCTCGAACCCCGGCTCGTGCGTGCTCGGCTCCGCCACCGGCACGGCCCCGCCGTGCACCTTCGCGACCATGCCCTGCCGGGCCAGCGCGTCCAGGTCACGGCGGATCGTCATGTCCGACACGCCGAGCCGCCGGGTCAGCTCGTTGACCCGTACACCGCCGCGCCGCCGTACCTCGTCGAGGATCAGAGAGCGCCGCTGCTCCGCGAGGAGGTTCTGATTGTCAGTCACCGCCGGGGCCGGTCCTTCCGCAGAAGACGAGGGGATGGCTGTCGGATTCGGTGAGAGAGCGTGCGCGGGCACACGGTCGTCCGCGATCCTGGAGCCGACGTCGCATCCTCCCACTCCCGAGAGGAGGACTCCTAAGTGTCCCCTGCCACACCCGCCCCGGAGCACGGGGGCGCGGCGCTCGAACTCCTCGTCCACGGAGTCGGCGGAGCCACCCCCCAGTCCATGCTGGACGACCCCAGGACCGTACGGGTCACCGGCGACGAGACCGCCGCCGTACACCGCCGCGCCGAGGACCTCGACGCCGAGGACCACCCCGAACGGGACACCGCCCGCCCGGTCCCGGAGGCCTACGTCTGGTCCAACCTCACCTCGGGCGACGGCGCCCGCGCCCTCTGGCTGCTGCTCCTGCCGTTCATGGTGGTCAACCTCGCGCACTGGATGCGGCCCCCCGCCTCCGGCCGCCCCGGCCTCGTCCGGCTCTACGGCGTCCTCGTCCGCCTCCTCGCCCTCACCCTCACCGCACTGCTCACCGCCGCCGCCTGCGAGGTCGCCCTCGACCTGACGGCCTGGCAGTGCGCCGGCACCGCGGGCTGCGCCGACGGACGCGCCTGGCTCGGCTTCCTCTCCGCCGACCGGGGCGGCTGGTGGTCCGGCCCCGGCCGCCGCCTCGCCCTCGCCGCCACCCTCCCGGCCGCCCTCGTCGGGCTCCTCTGGTACCTGTCCCACCGCACCTGGAGCGCGTACGAGGCCCAGCGCCCGCCCACCGACGGCGCCCCCGCCGGCCCCCTACCGTCCGAGGACCCGCGGCCCGCGCTCGGCCGGCCCGGATTCTGGTACGGGAGACGGCTCGTCGCCCGGCTGCGCGCCGCGCACACCGCCGCCGGCTTCCTCACCGTGGCCGGCGCCCTCGCCGCCGCCCCCGCCCGCCACGACACCGGCGTGCTCGCCGCCACCGGCCTCGCCCTGCGGGCCGCCCTCCTGGTGGCCGCCGCCCTCGTCCTGTGGGCGGTCTGCGGCCGAGGCCGCAGCGAACGCCGGCTCGACCAGCGCGTCGAGAGCACCCTCTTCACCCGCCTCCCCGCCGCGACCCTCGTCCTGCTCGCCCTGACCGCCCTGCACACCGCCTGGGACCGGCCCGGCTGGAACTCCGCCGGCACCCTCCCCGGCGACGCCGCCTTCGGGGCGCTGACCCTCGCCCAGGGCGGCCTCGTCGTCGCCCTCGGCGCCGTCGCCCTGCTGCTCCAGCGGCCCCGGCGCGACCCCCGCACCGCCCTCGCCGGGCTCGGCGGACCCGCCACCGCCATGCTGGCCTGCGCCCTCGGCGGCGTCATGTCCGGCGGCGTCGCCCAATGGGTCGCCGACCGGCTCGGCGGCTCCGCCGGCCCCGGCGGCGGTCCGGCCCCCCTGACCGGCCCGCCCGTCCTCCTCAGCTGGCAGGCGTCCGCCATCCCCGTCCTGCTCCTGCTGCTGCTCGTGCCCGCCGCCCTCCTCGGGGTCAGGACCGCCCTCGCGACCCGCCGGCTGCGCGCCGCGGTCGAGGCCGACTACGCCGGCGAGCGCCCCGATCCGGTCCGTACCGGCCAGATCGCCACGAGCCGCGCCCGCGCCTCGCTCACCGACTCCGCGCCCGTCCTCGTCGCCGTCGTCTCCGGCACCGCGCTGCTGCTCGGCGCCGCGTCCGTCGCCGGGGCCTGGACCAGCGGCAAGGTCCCGGGCAGCGCCTTCTCCGGCGCCCACCCCGCGATCGCCGCCCTCGCCGCCACCACCCAGGCGCTCGGATCCTGGATGATCGGGTTCGGCTTCCTGCTCTTCGTCACCTGGGGCCGCCGCGCCTACCGGGACGCCTCCGCCCGCCGTACCATCGGCATCCTCTGGGACGTCGGCACCTTCTGGCCGCGCGCCGCCCATCCCTTCGCGCCACCCTGCTACGCGGAGCGGGCCGTGCCCGACCTCACCTGGCGGATGAGCTCCTGGACCCGGCACACCGGCGGCCGGCTCGTCATCTCCGGCCACTCCCAGGGCAGCGTCCTCGCCGCCGCGGCCGTCTGGCAGCTGCCGTCCGCCACCCGCGCGCGGGTCGCCCTCCTGACCTACGGCTCCCCGCTGGAACGGCTCTACGGCCGCTGGTTCCCCGCCTACTTCGGCCCCGAGGCGCTGCGCGGACTCCACCGGGCCGTGCACTGCTGGACCAACCTGCACCGCGCCACCGACCCCATCGGCGGCCCCGTCCGCGTCCCCGCCGAGGAGGGCCGCCCGGCCGTCGACGCACCCGCGCTGCTCGACCCGGTCGCGTACGGACGCACCCGCGCCCACCCCCTGCCGGAACCCGTCCTGGGCCACTCCGACTACCAGGCCGACCCGGCCTTCGCGACCTGCCGGGCCGCGCTCCTCGACCGGCTGCTGCCCGCCATGCCCCGCCAGCGGACCGCCGAGGAGGCGGCGGACGCGACCGCCGACGGAGCCGCGGACCGGGGAAGTCCGGACCAGGGAAGTTCGGACCGGGGGAGTCCGGACCGGGGAAGTCCGGATCAGGGGAGTTCGGGCAGGTCCTCCGGATAGAGCAGGGTCAGGTCGTCGGGGGGGGCCGCCGCGCGGCCCCCCCCCCCCCCCCCCGGGCCCCCCCCCCACACCACCAAGAGCTGGGCCGCCGGGCCCCCCCTGGGCGACACCCCGGCC
>NZ_JBHTST010000118.1:0-13127 GCF_042794995.1 Streptomyces sp. NPDC056503 | reverse complement strand
TGGGTTTTGTTTTTTTTTTTTATCGTGCGGCGGTGGTGTTGGGGGGGGGGGGGGCGGGCGGGGGGTGCGTGGGTGGGGGGGGGGGGGGGGGCGCCCCCCCCCCCCCCCCGCGACCCGGCCCGCGTGCCGCTCCACCATCGACTCGAAGGTCTGCCGCGCGGTCCGCCCGTTGCCGAACGCCGAGCCCTTCGGCAGCTTCTCGAAGTACGTCAGGAGGGCGTCGTCCGTGCCCTCCGCGAGCCGGTACTCGTGGTCGTCCGCCTGCTGCCGCACGATCCGCAGCAGCTCCTCCGGCGTGTAGTCGCCGAAACTGATGGTCCGTGAGAAACGGGACGCCACGCCCGGGTTGACGGTCAGGAACCGCTCCATCTCGGCGGTGTAGCCGGCGACGATCACCACCACCGCGTCCCGGTGGTCCTCCATCAGCTTCACCAGCGTGTCGATCGCCTCGCGCCCGAAGTCCCGCCCCGAGTCCTCCGGCGACAGCGCGTACGCCTCGTCCACGAAGAGGACTCCGCCGCGCGCCCGGTCGAACGCCTCCTGCGTGCGGATCG
This sequence comes from Streptomyces sp. NPDC056503, assembly GCF_042794995.1. NCBI lineage: Bacteria > Bacillati > Actinomycetota > Actinomycetes > Kitasatosporales > Streptomycetaceae > Streptomyces > Streptomyces sp. NPDC056503. The sequence continues at coordinate 12,573 of NZ_JBHTST010000118.1, read as the reverse complement.
CGGTCGAGCCGATGTGCTCGCCGACCAGGTCGACCCGGGAGACCTCCACCAGATGCCCGCGCTCCAGGACGCCGAGAGAGGCGAGGATCTCCCCGTAGAGACGGGCGACGGTGGTCTTGCCGGTGCCCGGGTTGCCGGTGAAGACCAGGTGGCGGCGGACCGAGGCGGCCTTCAGCCCCGCCTCCTGGCGCTTGCGGCCGACCTCGATCATGTTGGTGAGCGTCCGCACCTCGTGCTTGACGCTGTCCAGTCCGACCAGCCCGTCGAGCGCCCCGAGCACGTCGTCCGAGGACCTCGGCGCGGGGACGGGGGCGGGGGCCGGGGCGGGCGCGGCGGCGGCACGCGGCGGGGGGAAGGCGCCGAGCAGGCCGGGGGAGTGCTGGGCGGCGGTCAGGACCGGGGCCGGAGCCACCGGCTCGGGCGCCGGAGGGGTCCGGACGGCGCTCTCGTCGCCGGTGCAGTCCTCGACGACGGGACCGTCCTCGGGGAACTCGTACCCGCCGCGCGCGCACCGCTCGGTCCGGCAGCGGCGCAGCACCGTCCGGCACCCGTCCATCACGTGGAAGCCGTAGCCGCCGCTGCCCGTGACCCGGCAGCCCTGGAAGGTGCCCCGGCCCTCGGCCGACACGTAGAAACCGGCCTCCGCGGGGGAGGTGACGACACACCGCTCGACCGTGGGGTCGGCGCCCTTGGTGACGATGACGCCCGTCTGCACGGAGTCCACGGTGCAGTTGGCGAGGGTGCCGCCGCTGCCGTGGTCGCGGAACCACGCCCCCGTGGACGCCTCCTTGATCCGGCAGTCGTCGAGCTGGGCGGTGGCGCCGTCGCTCACCGACACGGCGGTGTTCCGCACCTGGGTGAGGTCGCTGTCCACGACGTCCACCCGGGAGCCCCGGTCGAGCACGAACAGCGCGTCCGGCACGTCGTGCACCCGGCACGCGTCGAGCACGGCGCTCGCCCCGTCGCTCACCCACACCGCCGGGTAGTCGCCGGTGCTGTCGTGGATCTCGCACTGGTGGGCGTCCACGCGCGTGCCCGGATCCCACACGGACAGGCCGTTGCGCCCGAAGCGCCGCACGGTCGACCGGGTGAGCGTGAGCACCGAACGGGACCGCAGGTCCACCGCGTTCTCCGGCACGTCGTGGATGTCGCAGTCCGAGAGCGTCAGCACGGCGTCGGTGTCCAGGGTGACGCCGTCCCCGGAGGTGCGGTGCACGGAGGAGTCGACGAGGTGGGCGGTGGCACGGGCCGCGATCTGGAGCCCGGCGCCCTTGATCTCGTACACCTCGCAGCCGACGCCCTCCAGGCCGCTGCCCTCGCCGGTGACGGCGATCCCGGCCCCGGAGGCGTGGTGCACCCGGCAGCGTTCGAGCCGGGGGTGCGCGCCGCCGCGCACGGCCACCCCGGCCTGCCCGGCCGCGACGACCTCGCACTCCTCGAACACCCCGCCGGCGCCGTCGACGGTCGCGATGCCGACGCCCGCCGGGTTGTCGACCGTGCAGCGCCGGGCGGTCGGCCTGGCCTGCCCGCGCACCTCGATGCCGGCGGCCGAGCGGGTCATGATCCGCAGGTCGAGCAGTTCGGGCGTGCCGTCCTCGACGAGCAGCGCCGGCGCCGCCACGTCCTGGCCCTCGATGTGCAGGTCCCGCACGATCGCCGAGGCGCGCAGCGTCAGCGGCACCCCGTCCGGCGGTGCGATCCGCACGGGTCCGGACCCGTCCTCGGGCCCCCGCAGGGTCACCGCCCGGGTCACGACGAGGTTCTCGCGGTAGGTGCCGGGCGCGATCGTGAGGACGTCGCCGTCGCCGGCCGCCTCCAGCGCGGCGGCGAGGGAGGCGTACTCGCCCGTGCGGCGCCGCCACCGCGACGTGCCGGTGTGCGTCACCTGGACCGTGCCCTGTGCCATGGGTGTGCTCTGCCCCCGCCTCGTGCGTCGACGCTGAACCGGATCCAGTGGACGGGATCCAAAGTTCTGGATCCGATGTCGTGGATCCAATGTCCTGAATCGTGGATCCGATGTTGTGGATCCGATGTCCGGGATCGTGGATCCGATGCCCCACCGTAGCGCGCGCGACGGCGCGGGGTTGACGGGTCGTCGAGCCGCACCCGTACGGGGCACGGAACCCAAGGTTCCAGGCAGGCGTCAGCTGCCGGTGCCGGTGCGTCCCCAGTCGGGGCCGACCGATTCCCAGGCGCGGTCCAGACGCGCGTACCGGCGGCAGCGCAGTCGGCGCATCACCAGTCGCCGGACGAGTTCGACGCCCGTTCCGGCGAGGACGGCCGCCATCAGGCCGACGAGGACGGCGTGGGCGCGGGCGGTGTCCTGGGCCAGCGGCGCCGCGACCGGCCGGCCGTCCCGGTCGGTCCAGAGGGCGAAGGCGTCGCCGGGCGCGGAGCTGCCGCGGGAGGTGGTCACCGTGCCCGTGCGGGAGGTGCCGTCGGGGGCGGTCCACCGGGCCACGACCGCGCGCCGGAAGCGCTGTTCGGCGGCCTGGTCGCTCGACGCGGCGGCGCCCGGCGGCGTCGGGGCGGGCCGGAGCACGTGCGCCGTGGTCTCCACGCGCCCCTGCTGCTGGGCGTGGACCGCGTGCTGGAGCGAGTGCTGCGCGGCGGCGCCGGCCGTCCAGCCGGCCACGGGCACCGCCAGGCACAGCAGGAGGGCGGCCATGAGCGCCACCCACGCCTCGACCAGGTCCGTCGTGCGGCGCAGGGGATTGTGGCGCCAGCGCCAGAGTCCGGTGACTGCGCGCATGTGCGGGCACCCCCTCGTTCGTCGCTCCTCCGACGAGTGTGCCCGCGGGGGGCCCGGTCCGCCTGTCGAGCGGGGCGGGCCGACGGTCAGTCGAGGATCTTCACCGGGTCGCCGACGCGGACGGTGCCGCGGTGTTCGGGGACGAGGTTCTGGCCGAAGACGAGCTTGCCGTCCAGCTTGCGGTGCCGGCCGAGGGTCCGCAGCGGCTCCTTGCCGCGCGCGGCGGTCGTCTGGTCGGTGGTGGTGACCACGCACCGCCCGCACGGCTTGGCCACCCGGAAGGTCACCTCGCCCACGGTGAGCCGGGTCCAGCCGTCCTCCGCCCACGCCTCGGTGCCGTCGACGACCAGGTTGGGCCGGAACCGGCTCATGGGCAGGGGGCCCTCGTGAGCGTGTTCGCCCTGCTCGATCAGCGCGTTGAGGGCGTCGAGCGAGGCGCTGGAGGTCACGAGCAGCGGGTAGCCGTCGGCGAGGCTGACGGTATCGCCGGGGAGCGCGTACGCCGGGTCGATGGGGCGCCGGTGTTCGGGCGCGTCCAGGTGCACGAGGCGCGCGTCGGTCTCCAGGTAGGCGGAGAACCAGGCGGCGGCCGCCTCCCCGGCGGGCACCGTCTCCACGTCCTTGTCGAAGATGTCCATGGTCAGCGTGGCCGAGGGCGCCGGCACGGCCACCACGAGCGGCTCACGGCCGGGCGCGGTCAGCCGCAGGCCGCCGTCCGGGAGGGGTTCGGCGGCGGCGAGGGCGAGCCGGGGGTGGCGGCGCTGGGTGATGACGGTGCCGCCGGCGTCGACGAGCGCCCATCGGCGGTCGTGTGCGAGGCCCCAGGGCTGCACCTCGGCCTCGGCGCGGTCGAGCGCGCGGAGGGCCTTCACCGGATGGACGTGGACGGAGCGGAGGACGGGATCAGCCATGGGCTCATCCTGCCAGCCGCTCCGTCCCCGGTGGGACCGGGTCCGCGGGGCCCGTCAGTAACCGGCGCCCTGGTAGGGGCGGTTGTACGGGTCGTGGTACTGCGCGGGGGCCGGGACCGGCGCCGGTGCGGGGCGCGGGGCGGCGGGGCGCATCGCCTCGTAGCCGGTGGGCACCGGCCGCGCCGGCTGGGGGACCGGTCCGCCCGGGTAGCCGCGCGGCGGAGCGGGCTGCTGGGGGATGTACGGCGTGGGCGCCGGCTGGAGCGGGGCGGGCGCCATCATCTGCGGGGCCGGCTGCGGGTATCCGTAACCGCCGCCGTGGTAGGCGGGCGCCGGCTGGGGGGACGGCGCGGACGGGAGGGCGGGCAGGGCCGCCGGGAGCGCCGGCAGGTAGGAGCCGGTCGGCGCGGGCGCCGGGTAGCCGACGGGGGCCTCGTACGCGGCGGGCACTCGGATCGGGGCGATCTGAGGCGTGCCCCGCTCCGCGACCAGGGAGTCGTAGATAGGGGTGTCCGGGAAGGACGGCGCGGTGTAGTAACCGCCTCCATAGCTGGAGCGGGGGGAGGTCATGGCACATAAGTTAAGCCCACGATCTGCTGATTGGGGAGCCTGCTCAACAGCTTCTTTGACGGGCTTCTCGTGGCTGTGGATCCCCAACCCGAGCGAACAGGCCAAAAACGGGCACTCCGTCGTCCCATGATCGCGCAAAACCCGAGCTGGGAGGGGGTTACCGATGGGTCGGCCCCCGAGGCGCCGGCCGCTCCCTCCCGGTATGAAGAACAGATAAAGAAAAAGCGTCCGGAAGGAGTGGGAGAAGCGATCTTGGGTATGCCGAATCGTCTATCCGGCACCGAAGAGCGAAGCGCACACGCGCCGAATTCGGCGGGTTACTCCCCGTGTCGGGGAGTGAATTCCCCGCCGCCCGCAGGCGTCCGGCCCCCCGAGTGGACCCGCCCCTTCCACTCCCCGCCCCGCCCCCGGTAGTGCCGCACCGCCGAATCCACCGTCATCAGCAGATAGAGGAGCGCGGTGAACGGCAGCAGCGGCGCCGTCCACACCGGCTGGCGGTAGTAGCGGAGGATCGGCACGTACGTCCCCGTCATCACCGCCCAGGCCGCGCCGCCCGCCCACGCGGCCGGCGCGTCCCCGGCCGCGAGGCCCGCCACGAGCGCGACGGGCGGCACCAGGTAGACGAGCACGAGACCGGCGGCCGTCCCCAGGAGCAGCGCCGGCCGGTAGCGGAGCTGGGCGTACGCGCTCCGCGTCACCATCCGCCACAGCTCCCCGAGCCCCGGATACGGGCGCACCGAGTCGACCCGCTCGGCGAGCCCCAGCCAGATCCGGCCCCCGGCCGCCCGCACCGCCCGCGCCAGCGACACGTCGTCGATCACCGCCGTACGGATCGCGTCCGGGACTCCGGCCGCCACCGCCGTCTCCGTCCGCAGCAGCACGCACCCCCCGGCCGCCGCCGTGGCCCGCGGCCGGGCGGCGTTGATCCAGCGGAAGGGATAGAGCTGGGCGAAGAAGTACACGAAGGCGGGGACCACCAGCCGCTCCCAGAAGCTCGACACCCGCAGCCGGGCCATCTGCGAGACCAGGTCCCGGTCGTCCTCCAGCGCGGCGGTCACCAGCCGGCGCAGGCTGTCGGGTTCGTGGGCGATGTCCGCGTCGGTGAGGAGCAGGAACTCCGGGCCGCGCGCGCGTGCCAGCGCCATCCCGTGCCGCAGCGCCCACAGCTTCCCCGTCCACCCGGGCCCGGGCTCGCCCGGCGACGCCACCCTGAGCGGCAGCCCGGCGTGGCGCGCGGCCAGCTCGACGGCCAGCCGGCCGGTCCCGTCCGTGCTCCCGTCGTCCACCAGGATCACCTCGGCCCGTCCCGGATAGTCCTGGGCCAGCAGCGACGGCAGGCTCAGCGGCAGCACCTCGGCCTCGTCGCGCGCGGGCACCACGACCACGACGGCGGGCCACTCCGTCCGCTCCACGCGCGCGGGGGCCCGGCCGGGACCCCCGCGCGCGCGGAGCCCGGCGGGGCCGGGACCGGTCCGCGGCAGGCGCTGGTCCGTGCGCCAGAAGAATCCCTGGCCGAGCAGGAGCCAGACCCAGACGACCAGGGAGGCGGAAGCGAACCAGGCGAGGGTGCTCATTTGCCGCAGTCTGCCCCAGAACGCCGGGGATACAGGGCCCATCGGCTAGGGTGACCGGGTGAAGATCGCGCTCATGGACTCCGGAATCGGCCTCCTCCCGGCGGCCGCCGCGGTGCGCCGGCTCCGCCCGGACGCCGAGCTGCTGCTCTCCAACGACCCCGACGGCATGCCGTGGGGACCGCGTACCCCCGAGGACCTCACCGCTCGCGCCGTCGCCGTCGCCCGCGCCGCCGCCGCCCACCGGCCCGACGCCCTGATCGTGGCCTGCAACACCGCCACCGTCCACGCCCTCCCGGCCCTGCGCGCCGCCCTCGAACCGGCCATCCCGGTCATCGGCACCGTCCCCGCGATCAAGCCGGCCGCCGCGGCCGGCGGCAAGGTCGCCATCTGGGCGACGCCCGCCACCACCGGCAGCGCCTACCAGCGCGGGCTCATCCGCGAGTTCGCCGAGGGGGCCGAGGTCACCGAGGTGCCCTGTCCGGGCCTCGCCGACGCCGTCGAGCACGCCGACCCCGAGGCGATCGACCGGGCCGTCGCCGCCGCCGCCGAGCTGACCCCGCCCGACGTCCGCGCCCTCGTCCTCGGCTGCACCCACTACGAGCTGGTCGAGGACCGCATCCTCGCCGCCCTGACCGTCCGCCGCCGCCCCGGGCTGCCGCCGCTCGTCTTCCACGGCTCCGCCGACGCCGTCGCCGCCCAGGCCCTGCGTCGCGTCGGTGCCGCCCCGGCCCCCGGGGCCGAGCCGACCGGCACCCTCTCCGTCCTGCTCAGCGGCCGCCCCGGCCCGCTCCCGGCGGCCGCCCTCGACTACGCCGCCGGTCGGCTCCTCGCCGCCGCCCCGGCTCCCTCCCTCTGACCTCGGATCCCCCGACCCTCCGGATCGTCACACAGAGTCACCATGTGACTCCGCTCCGGCGCGCTGAATCGGACATGTCTGGGTAATATTCCCGATATGAGGAAGGAATCCCGGCGCGTGCGCGCCGGCGGGCGTCCACCCGCCGTGTGGACCGGCCGCGCGACCAACCGCTTCCAGTGGGTCGCCGCCGTCGCCGGCGCCGCCTTCATGGGGCTCGGGATCACCCTCGCCGTCGAGTCCCCCTGGACCTCCGGCACCGCCGCGCTCGTCATGGCCGTCTTCGGCTGCGTCGCCGCCGGACTCCTCGTCCTCTTCGGCACCCTCGCCTTCGTCCACGTGGAGGTCCGCGTCGACGACCGGGCGATGGAGGTCCGCTGCGGCCACATCGGCGTCCCCCGCCGGACCATCCCGTTCACCGAGGTCGTCGACGCCGACTACGCCCCTCGGGTCACCCCCCGGCACTGGGGCGGCTGGGGCTACCGCTGGAGCCCCGACCGGGGCACCGCCGTCATCGTCCGCCGGGGCGAGGGGCTGGTGCTCCGTCTCGCCGACGGACGGAGCTTCACCGTGACCGTCGACGGCGCCGAGGGGGCGGTCGACTCCATCCGCGGTCAGCTCCGCCACCCGGCCCCGCCCCAGACCCCCGCCGGGGCCTGACCGGCACGCGCGCGTACGGGTGGCACGGACCCGCAGGGGGTGGCGCGGGGCCCGGACGCGCACGGTGCCGGACCGGGCGTCAACAGGCACGGCACGTACACTCCGCAAGGTGAGCACCACCATCACCCCCGAGGCGGCCGGCGCCGCCGACGACGCGCCCGCGACCGACGACCGGACGCGCCGCCTCGCGTGGGCCGCGCGGTTCGTCCGCCCCGGAACGGCCCTGCTCTCCGGCGTCCTGCTCTACCTGAGCTTCCCGCCGAGGCCCCTCTGGTGGCTCGCGCTGCCCGCCTTCGCGCTCCTCGGCTGGAGCCTGTACGGGCGCCGTCTCCGCGCCGGCTTCGGCCTCGGATACCTCGCCGGGCTCGGCTTCCTCCTGCCGCTCCTCGTCTGGACCGGCGAGGAGGTCGGTCCCGTGCCGTGGATCGCCCTCGCCGCCATCGAGGCGCTCTTCGTCGCCGCCGCGGGCCTCGGCATCGCGGCCGTCTCCCGTCTGCCCTGGTGGCCGGTCTTCGCCGCGGGGGTGTGGATCCTCGGCGAGGCGGCACGCGCGCGCGTGCCCTTCGGCGGCTTCCCCTGGGGCAAGATCGCCTTCGGCCAGGCCGACGGCGTCTTCCTCCCCCTCGCCGCCGTCGGCGGCACACCGGTGCTCGGCTTCGCCGTCGCCCTCTGCGGCTTCGGCCTCTACGAGGCCGTCCGCGTGGTCCGTCTCCACCGTGCCACCGGCGCCGTCCCGCGCGGACCGCTGGCCGCCGCCGCGCTCTCCGTCCTCGTCCCGGTCACCGGCGCCCTCGCCGCCCTGCCGCTCGTCAGCGACGCCCCCGAGGACGGCACCGCCACCGTCGCCGCGATCCAGGGCAACGTGCCCCGCCTCGGCCTCGACTTCAACTCCCAGCGCCGCCAGGTCCTCGACAACCACGCGGCCCGCACCCGCGAACTCGCCGCCGAGGTGAAGGCCGGGACGAAGCCCCAGCCGGACTTCGTGCTGTGGCCGGAGAACTCCTCCGACATCGACCCCTACGCCAACCCGGACGCCGCCGCCGTCATCGAGGACGCCGTCGACGCCGTCAAGGCCCCCACGGTCATCGGCGCCGTGATCGCCCCGCCCACCGGCAAGCTCCGCAACACCCTCATCCAGTGGGAGCCCGGCCGCGGCCCCGTCGCCACCTACGACAAGCGGCACGTCCAGCCCTTCGGCGAGTACATCCCCATGCGCTCGGTCGTACGCCTCTTCAACAGCAACGTCGACCGCGTCGCCCGTGACTTCGGCCCCGGCACCAAGGTCGGAGTCTTCGACCTCGCCGGCACCAAGGTCGGCCTCGCCACCTGCTACGAGGCCGCCTTCGACTGGGCCGTCCGCGACACCGTCACCCACGGGGCGCAGCTGCTCACCGTCCCCAGCAACAACGCCACCTTCGGCCGCAGCGAGATGACCTACCAGCAGCTCGCCATGTCCCGCGTCCGGGCCGTGGAACACAGCCGCGCCGTCGTCGTCCCGGTCACCAGCGGCGTCAGCGCCGTCATCCGACCCGACGGCGAGATCGTCTCCGAGACCGCGATGTTCACCCCGGACTACCTGGTCGAGGAGGTGCCCCTGCGTTCCACGCGGACGCCCGCGACCCGGCTCGGCACCCTCCCGGAGGCCCTGCTGGCCGCGGTGGCGGCCGCCGGACTCGGCTGGGCCGCGGCCCGTGGCGTACGGGCCCGGCGCGCCCGCTCCTGACTCCCGCGCCCGCCCGGGAACGCCCGCCCGGCAAGGTGATCTAGGGTCGGGCCCATGGCTACCCCTGACTTCATCCGAGAACTGCGCAAGACCGCCGGGCACCAGCTCCTGTTCCTGCCCGGGGTCAGCGCCGTCGTGTTCGACGACCGGGGCCGGGTCCTGCTGGGCCGCCGCGCCGACACCGGGGCGTGGGCGGTGATCGGCGGCATCGTCGAGCCCGGCGAGCAGCCCGCGGACTGCGCGGTCCGCGAGGTCGAGGAGGAGACCGGGGTGGTGTGCGTTCCGGAGCGGGTGCTCCTGGTGGAGACCCTGCGCAAGCCCGTCGTCTACGCCAACGGGGACGTCTGCCAGTACATGGACGTGGCCTTCGCCTGCCGGGCCGTCGGCGGCGAGGCCCGGGTCAACGACGACGAGTCGATCGACGTCGGCTGGTTCGAGGTCGACGCCCTTCCCGAGATGAAGCGTTTCTCCCTGCGGCGGATCGAGAAGGCGCTCGCCGACGAACCCACATGGTTCCGCACCACTCAGGCGGACTGAAGTATGGATCGGCAGCACATCGGTAGGGTCGCGAGCCGTTCATAGGGTGCGGGGCATGAGCGCTCCCACGACCGCCGCCGATCCCTCCGCCCCGGCCGGGCTGCCGCGTCCGGCCGCCCTCGCCCTCGACCTCGGCGGCCGCACCGCGCTCGTCACCGGCGCGGCCGGCGGCATCGGGAGCGCCGGCGCGCTCCGGCTCGCCGCCGCCGGGGCCCGGGTCAGAGCCGTCGACCGGGCCGCCGAGGGCCTGGCGGAACTCGCCGCGCGGGCCGGCGGCCTGCCGGGAGCCGTCGAACCCCACCTCCTGGACCTCACCGACCTGGACGCCGCCGAGGAGGCCGCGGCCGGCGCCGACATCCTCGTCAACAACGCCGGCCTCCAGCTCGTCCGCCCCCTCGAAAGCTTCCCTCCCGAGGTCTTCCACACCGTCCTCACCGTGATGCTGGAGGCCCCCTTCCGGCTCATCAGGGGCGCCCTGCCGCACATGTACGCCCAGGGCTGGGGCCGCATCGTCAACCTCTCCTCCGTCCACGGCCTGCGCGCCTCCGCCTACAAATCGGCGTACGTGGCCGCCAAGCACGGCCTGGAGGGCCTCTCCAAGACCGCCGCCCTGGAAGGCGCCCCGCACGGCGTCACCTCCAACTGCGTCAGCCCCGGCTACGTCCGCACGCCCCTGGTCGAACGGCAGGTCGCCGACCAGGCCGCCGCCCACGGCATCCCCGAGGACCGCGTCCTCACCGAGGTCGTGCTCAGGGACTCGGCCCTCAAGCGGCTCGTCGAGCCCGAGGAGGTCGCCGAGGCCGTCCTCTACCTCTGCGCCCCCCAGGCCTCCTTCATCACCGGCACCTCCCTCACCCTCGACGGCGGCTGGACGGCCCACTAGCGACGCCCCCGCACGAGTTGTCCACAGGAGCGGTCCACAGGGTGGTGCGACCACACTCCCGGCGGGTATTCCTGTGTCCATGTCCCACGAACACGTCTCCTATCTGGAACTCCTCGCCCGGGGAGCCGCCACGGAGGCATACGACCGGCCCGTGCTCCTCGCCCGCGCGAGCGGCGCGGGGCCCGAGGCGCTGGCCGGGCTGGAGGAGGCGAAGCAGCTCGCCCTGCGGGTGCGGGCGGAGCTGGAGGGCCGGCGGCGCCGCGAGGCGGAGCTGTCCGCCCTCTTCGCCACCGCTCACGACCTCGCGGGACTCCGTGACCTCGACGCCGTGCTGCGCGCGATCGTCCAGCGCGCCCGTGCCCTCCTCGGCACCGAGGTCTCCTATCTGAGCCTCAACGACCCGGTGGCCGGCGACACCTACATGCGGGTCACCGAGGGCTCCGTCTCCGCCCGCTTCCAGCAGGTCCGGCTGGGCATGGGCGAGGGGCTCGGCGGCCTGGTCGCGCAGACCGCCCGCCCCTACGTCACCGCCGACTACTTCGGCGACGACCGCTTCCAGCACACCGGCACCATCGACTCCGCCGTCCGCGACGAGGGCCTGGTCGCGATCCTCGGCGTGCCGCTCAGCCTCGGCAGCCAGGTCATCGGGGTGCTCTTCGCCGCCGACCGCCGCGCCCGGGTCTTCGAGCGCGAGCAGGTCGCCCTCCTCGGCTCCTTCGCCGCCCACGCGGCCGTCGCCATCGACACCGCCAACCTGCTCGCCGAGACCCGCTCCGCCCTCGCCGAGCTGGAGCGGGCCAACGACATCATCCGCGAGCACAGCGCCGTCATCGAGCGCGCCTCCGAGGTCCACGACCGCCTCTCCGAGCTGGTGCTGCGCGGCGGCGGCGTCCACGACGTCGCCGAGGCCGTCTCCGAGGTCCTCGGCGGCACGGTCGAGTTCACCGAGGCCTCCGCGGGCGGCGCCCGCCGGACCGGCGGACACGCGGTCCGCGAGGGCGACGACTGGGTCGCCGCGGTCTCCGCCGGTGGCGAGCGCCTCGGCGCGCTCGTCCTGCGCGGCCGGCCCGACCTCGACCCCGTCGACCTGCGCACCCTGGAGCGGGCCGCGCTCGTCACCTCCCTGCTGCTGCTGGCCCGCCGCTCGGCCGGCGAGGCCGAACAGCGGGTGCGGGGCGAGCTGCTCGACGACCTCCTCGACGCCCCCGACCGCGACCGCCGTCTGCTGCGCGAGCGCGCGGCCCGCCTCCGTACCGACAGCGACGCCCCGCACGTGGTGCTCGCCGCGCGCGTCGACCGGGCCGGGCCGACCGCTGACGCCGGGGAGCCCGGCCGCGAGAGCGCCGACCGGCAGCGGCTCTGGTCCGCCGCCTCCCACCTCGCCGCCACCCGCAGCGGCCTCGCCTCGGCCCGCGACGGCGGTACGGTCCTCCTGCTGCCGCTGGGCCCCGGCGAGGACGCCGCAGAGCTGGCCCGCCAGACCGCCCGCCACCTCGGCGGCGCCCTGCGCGAACCCGTCACCGTCGGCGCCTCCGCGCCCGTCCTGGCACCCCTCGACCATCCCGACCGGGTGGCGGGCGCGTACCAGGAGGCCCGCCGCTGCCTCGACGCCCTGGGGCTGCTGCACCGGGCGGGCGAGGGCGCGGCCGCCGAGGACCTCGGCTTCCTCGGCCTGCTGCTCGCCGACGGCCGGGACATCGGTGGCTTCGTGGAGCGGACGATCGGCCAGGTCGTCGCCTACGACCGCCGGCGCGGCACCGACCTGGTGGGCACCCTGGACGCCTACTTCGCCAGCGGCATGAGTCCGGCCCGCACCAAGGACGACCTGCACGTCCACGTGAACACCGTGGCCCAGCGCCTGGAGCGGGTGGGCCGGCTCCTCGGCCCGGACTGGCAGTCGCCCTCCCGCGCCCTGGAGATACAGCTGGCGCTCCGCCTGCACGCCCTCTCCTCGGCCGTCTCCCGGGACTGAGACGGCGGGGCCCCGCGCCCCGGCGGGGCGCGGGGGCCGGGCCCCCGCGCGCGGGGCCGGGGGGGGGGCCGCCCCCGGCGGGGGCCGCCCCCCGCGCGTCGGCCCCCGGGGGGTGGGGGGGGGGGGGGGCCCCGGCGC
>NZ_JBHTST010000117.1:0-27168 GCF_042794995.1 Streptomyces sp. NPDC056503 | reverse complement strand
ACACCATACTTTTCGTGGGCTGCTTCTTTTGTTAAAACGACCCTGCAAAAGCTCTCCGCCCCCCCCCCCCCCACCCGCCCGGCGCCCCCCCCCCGGGCGCCCCCGGACGTGCCTCATGGCAGCAGCATCCACCGGGGAGGAACCGAACACCATGGGCGTCACGCTCGCCAAGGGAGGCAACGTCTCCCTCTCCAAGGCCGCACCCAACCTCACCAAGGTCCTCGTGGGCCTCGGCTGGGACGCGCGGTCCACCACCGGAGCCGACTTCGACCTCGACGCCAGCGCGCTGATGTGCCAGGCCGGCCGGGTGCTCGGTGACGAATACTTCGTCTTCTACAACCAGCTGCGCAGCCCCGAGGGTTCGGTCGAGCACACCGGTGACAACCTCACCGGAGAGGGCGACGGCGACGACGAGTCGCTGGTCATCGACCTCACCCGCGTCCCGCTCCAGTGCGACAAGATCGTCTTCCCGGTCTCCATCCACGACGCGGACAACCGCGGCCAGACCTTCGGTCAGGTCAGCAACGCCTTCATCCGTGTGGTGAACCAGGCGGACGGCCAGGAGCTGGCCCGCTACGACCTCTCCGAGGACGCCTCCACCGAGACCGCGATGATCTTCGGCGAGCTCTACCGCTACAACGGCGAATGGAAGTTCCGCGCGGTCGGCCAGGGGTACGCGTCGGGTCTGCGGGGCATCGCTCTAGACTTCGGGGTCAACGTTTCGTAAAGCCGCGTTATCACACAATGGGGTAGGCAGTGGTTCTGAAAACCTTCGGCTGGTCGTTCGCGATCACCGCGCTCGGCCTGGTCGCCGCGGTGCTCTACGGGGGGTGGGAGGCGTTCGGGATCGTCGCGATCCTCTGCATCCTCGAAATCTCGCTCTCCTTCGACAACGCGGTCGTCAACGCCGGCATCCTGAAGAAGATGAATGCCTTCTGGCAGAAGATCTTCCTCACCATCGGCATTCTGATCGCCGTCTTCGGAATGCGCCTGGTCTTCCCCGTCCTGATCGTCGCGGTCAGCGCCAAGATCGGCCCGATCGAGGCCGTCGACCTCGCGCTCAACGACGCCGAGCGCTACGAGGAACTGGTCACCGACGCGCACCCGTCGATCGCCGCCTTCGGTGGCATGTTCCTGCTGATGATCTTCCTCGACTTCATCTTCGAGGACCGTGACATCCAGTGGCTGCGCTGGATCGAGCGCCCGCTCGCCAAGCTCGGCAAGGTCGACATGCTGTCGGTCTGCATCGCGCTGATCGTCCTGCTGGTCACCTCCATGACCTTCGCGACCCAGGCCCACCAGCACGGCGGCATGCACGTCGACAAGGCGCAGACGGTCCTCATCTCCGGCATCGCCGGCCTGATCACGTACCTCGTCGTCGGCGGTCTGTCCGGCTTCTTCGAGAACAAGCTCGAAGAGGAGGAGGAGCGCGAGCACGAGGCCGAGGAAGAGGCCAAGCGCAGCGGCAAGAAGGTCTCCGCGGTCCAGCTGGCCGGCAAGGCCGCGTTCTTCATGTTCCTGTACCTGGAGGTCCTCGACGCCTCCTTCTCCTTCGACGGGGTCATCGGCGCCTTCGCCGTCACCAACGACATCGTCCTCATGGCGCTCGGCCTCGGCGTCGGCGCCATGTACGTCCGGTCCCTCACGGTCTACCTGGTCAAGCAGGGCACCCTGGACGACTACGTGTACCTGGAGCACGGCGCCCACTACGCCATCGGCGCCCTCGCCGTCCTCCTCCTGGTCACCATCCAGCACGAGATCCCCGAGGTCATCACCGGCTCCATCGGCGTCATCCTGATCGCCTGGTCCTTCTGGTCCTCCGTCCGCCGCAACAAGGCGCTCGCGGCGGAGGGCGGATCCGGCTCCTCGGACGACAAGGCCGAGGTGAGCTCCGGGGTGTGACACCCTGCTCCCCGGTGTGCGCCCCACCACGGGGTGTGACACCGGGGACAATGAGGAACGCTTCCCTGCGGGGCGGCCGGCGCGTCCGGCCGCCCCGCGGGCGTGTGACGGGCGGCAAGGCGACCGATTTGTGGGGGGTGGGGGCCCGATGGCCTTCTGGGACAACCTGATTCCGGGGCGGGCGACGCCCTTCGACACGGGGATGGGCGCATCCCACACCATCGACCTGACCAGGCGCAGGCCCTCGGTCTCGCTCGCCAGACAGGGCGGTGCCACCGGCAACCTCCGGGTCAACCTCTCCTGGCGGATGCGCAGCTCCGACATCGAGGGCCGTTCCCGGCAGAGCGGCCGGCTGCTGCGCAACCCGGCGCAGTTCTTCAAGCCGGAGGTCGTCCAGGCCCACACCCAGGGCATGGTCAACGTCGACCTGGACCTCGGCTGCCTCTACGAGCTCAAGGACGGCAGCAAGGGCGTGGTGCAGCCGCTGGGCGGCTTCTTCGGCGACCTCAACGCCGCCCCGTACGTGAAGCTCAGCGGCGACGACCGGTTCGGCGCCCCCTCCGGGGAGACGATCTTCGTCAACCTCGACCACAAGGACCAGATCAAGCGGCTGCTGTTCTTCGCGTACATCTACGACCAGACCCCGGCCTTCGACCGGACCCACGCCAAGATCACGCTCTATCCGAGCAACGGCCCCCGCATCGAGATCGAGCTCGACGAGCGTGCCCCGCAGGCCCGCTCCTGCGCCGTCTTCTCGGTGGACAACAGCAAGGACGAGCTGCTGGTCCGGCGCGAGGTGCGGTTCGTCTACGGCTTCCAGGCCGAGCTGGACCGGCTCTACGGCTGGGGCCTCCAGTGGGGCCGCGGCTACAAGTCCAAGACGTGACGGCGGCCCCCGGAGGCTTACCGGGGGCCGCTCCGGCGTCAGGAGCGCTGGAACTGCGGCCCCATCGGCGGCATCCGGAACTCCGGGACCGGCTCGGGGCCGCCCTGCCCGGCGTGCACCGGCTGCGGATAGCCGTACGCGGGCCCCGGACCCGGCACCGGGGCCTGCGGGTAGCCGTAGGAGGGCTCCCGGTCGGGCCGCGGCGGCACGGGCGGGGTGGGCGGCAGCGGCGGCGACTGCGGCACGGGGGTGTGGAGGACGGTCGCGTCGAGGTCCGGGTCCGGGGCGGAGCCCGTACCGGACCCGGCGGCGGAGGCGTCGACGAGCGCGGTCGCGTCGAGGTCGTCGGCGGGGGGCGCGTCGCCGCCACCCGGGGCTCCGGCCTCGGCGGCGTCCTCGGGCCCCTCGTCGACCGAGATGCCGAAGTCCGTCGCCAGACCGACCAGGCCGGTCGGATAGCCCTGCCCGACCGCGCGGAACTTCCACCCGTCGCCCCGGCGGTACAGCTCGCCGCAGATGACCGCGGTCTCCTCGCCGGTCTCCGCGGTCACGTCGAAGCGCGCCAGCGGCTCCCGCTCGGGCGCGGCCGTGGCGTCGTACAGGAAGATCCTCAGGTCCGTCACCGCGCGGAAGGTGCCGCCGTCCGAGGAGGCGGCGAGCACCACCCGGTCGACGGAGGGGTCCAGCGCGGCGAGGTCGGCCTCGACCGTGTCCGTCAGTCCCTCGGCCACCCGCTTCTTCGGCAGCCGCCGCACCAGGCCCGAGGGGTGGCGCGGCTGGTTGTAGAAGACGAAGTCCTCGTCGGAGCGGACCCGGCCGTCGGGGCCGAGGACCAGGGCCGAGGCGTCCACGTCGGGGACACCGGGGCCCGGGGTCCAGCAGAGCACGGCCCGTACGGCCGCGGTGTCGAGAGGGACGTTGGAGCCCTTCAGCATCGCGTGCGTCATGACGGCCATCCTGCCCTCCTGCCCGTCCGGGGGACAACGCGGGGGCACCACGGGTAGCGGAGCGGGCCCCACCGGTCGCCCGCCGGGCGGGCGGGACCGGCGGGGCCGGGGGCGTACACCTGACGGAATCAGGGGTGAGGGAGGGATCGGACGGGGACGGGTTACCTGGATTTCATGCGCGGTGGGAACTATGGACACCCGCACCTACGTACTATTACCGGCCACGTGTCATCAGGCCCAAGGAACCAGACGGGGGACTCATATGCGTCATTTCGGGCACATCCCGTCCGAGGTGCGGAGCGGGCTGTTCCACCGCGAGCCGGTCGAGTTCACCGCCGACTCGCCCGCCCCCACGCTCGCGGTCGCCCTCGGGGCCACGCTCTACAGCCCCGCCACCCGCCCCCGGCTCGCCGACGCCGTCCGCAAGCAGGCCGCCCGGGGTGTCGTGTCCATGGTCCTCTGCCTGGAGGACTCGATCAGCGACGCCGACGTCGAGGCCGGCGAGGCCAACCTGGTCCGCGAGTTCCGCGAGCTCGCCGACGGCCCGGCGGCCCGCGAGCCCGGGGCCGACGACCGGCCCGCCGACCCCGGCGTGCCCCTGCTCTTCATCCGCGTCCGCGATCCGCGCCAGATCACCGACCTCACCACCCGCCTCGGCGACACCGTCGGCCTGCTGTCCGGATTCGTACTGCCCAAGTTCACCGAGGCCCGCGGCAGCGCCTTCCTCGAAGCGCTCACCCAGGCCGAGCGCATCGCCGGCCGCCGCCTCTACGCCATGCCCGTCCTGGAGTCCCCCGAGCTGCTCCACCTGGAGACCCGGGCCGAGACCCTCGCCGGCATCGCCGCCATCACCGACAAGTACCGCGACCGCGTCCTCGCCCTGCGCCTCGGCGTCACCGACTTCTGCTCCGCCTACGGGCTCCGCCGCTCGCCCGACATGACCGCCTACGACGTCAAGGTCGTCGCGCACGTCATCGCCGACGTCGTCAACGTCCTCGGCCGCGCCGACGGCACCGGCTTCACCATCACCGGCCCCGTCTGGGAGTACTTCCGCCCCGGCGAGCGCATCTTCAAGCCCCAGCTGCGCCGCAGCCCCTTCCTGGAGGGCCGCGCCGAGGACCTGCGCACCTCCCTCATCGAGCACGACATGGACGGGCTGCTCCGCGAGATCGAGCTCGACCGCGCCAACGGCCTCCTCGGCAAGACCTGCATCCACCCCACCCACGTGGTGCCCGTCCACGCCCTGTCCGTGGTCAGCCACGAGGAGTGGAGCGACGCCCAGGACATCCTCCGGCCCGAACGGGACGGCGGCGGCGTGCTCCGCTCCGCCTACACCAACAAAATGAACGAAGTGAAGCCGCACCGAGCCTGGGCCGAGCGCACCCTGCTGCGCGCCGACGCCTTCGGCGTCGCCCGCGAGGACGTCGGCTTCGTGGAACTGCTCACCGCCGGCCTCGCCGGCTGACGAAAGGACTGCGGCGACGTGGTGTGGACCGGAACGTGGGTCGCGGAGCGGCTCGGCGTCGAACTGATCGGCGACGAGGAGCTGCCGACCCTGCTGGGCCTCGCCCTGCGCCGCAACCCCAAGCGGGCCCACCTGCTCGTCTCCAGCGTGCTCGGCAAGCACGTGCCGCAGCGCCCCTCCGTCGTGTACGGCTCCGGCCTCGGCCTCGGCCTGCGCGTCCGTGAGCTCCTCGGCGCGGAGGAGGCGGCCCGGGCCGTCGTCCTCGGATACGCCGAGACCGCCACCGCCCTCGGTCACGCCGTCGCCGACGGCCTCGGCGCCGCCCCGTACCTCCACTCCACCCGCCGCCCCGTCCCCGGCGTCGCCACCGCGGGCGGCTTCGAGGAGTCCCACTCCCACGCCACCTCGCACCTGCTGCTCCCCGAGGACCCGGAGCTGCTGGCGGGCAAGGGGCCGCTGGTCCTCGTCGACGACGAGTTCTCCACCGGCAACACCGTCCTCAACACCATCCGCGGCCTCCACGAGCGCTACCCCCGCGACCGGTACGTCGTCGTCGCCCTGGTCGACATGCGCGGCCCCGCCGACCACGACCGGCTCACCGGCTTCGCCGCCGAGATCGGCGCCCGCGTCGACCTGCTCTCCCTCGCCGCCGGCACCGTCGGCCTCCCGGACGGCGTCCTGGAGAAGGGCCAGGAACTGGTGGCCCGGCACACGACGGCCCCCGCGCCCCGCCCCCGTACCCGGCAGGCCTCCGCGCCCGCCGTCGTACGCGTCCCCCTCGACTGGCCCGCGGAGGTCCCCGACGGCGGCCGCCACGGCTTCACCCCCGAGCACCGCGCCCGTCTCGAAGCGGCGCTGCCCGCGATGACGACGGCGCTCACGACCGCCCTGACGGCGGCCCCGGAGGCTCCCGCGGGTACGGGCGCGGGCAGCGGCACCGGCGCGGCCACCAGCGCCAGCACCAGCGCCACCACCGCTACCACCGGCGCCGGCCCGGCTTCCGGAGGCGCCGCCCCCCGCGTCCTCGTCCTCGGCTTCGAGGAGCTGATGTACGCGCCGCTGCGACTCGCCGGCGCCCTGGAGGACGCCGGCCTCGACGTCCGGTACTCCACCACCACCCGCTCGCCCGTCCTCGCCGTCGACGACCCCGGCTACGCCATCCGCACCCGACTCGTCTTCCCCGCCCACGACGACCCCGCCGACGGCCCCGGCGAGCGCTACGCCTACAACGTCGCCGGCGGCGGCTTCGACGCCGTCGTCGCGGTCGTCGACTCCGCCGCCGACACCCCCGGGCTGCACGCCCCCGACGGCCTGCTCGCCCAGCTCGCCGCGCACATCCCGCGCGTCGTCCTCGCCGTCGTCCCCTCGTACGCACCGCAACCGCAGGCGGCCACCGCATCGCCGGCCGCATCCCAAGCTCCCGTACCCGAAGCTCCCGAAAGGAGCTCCATGCTGCCCGAGCCCCTCCGCGGCCCCGACTTCTCCTCGTACGCCCCCGAGGAGGTCGGCTGGCTGCTCCAGGACCTCTCGGACGTCGAGCTGGAGGCGCCCACCGAGGAACGCGAGGAAGCCATCCAGCGCGGCGGCGCGCACTACGCCGAGTCGCTGCCCGTCGAGTACCAGCCGAGCGCCCGCTACCAGGAGCTGTACCAGAGCGCCCTGGAGTCCTCCGCCGCCCGCATCGCCCACGCGGTCGGCACCGTCACCGAGACCGTCCTCGCCGAGAAGCCCGGCCGCCCGGTCCTCGTCTCGCTCGCCCGCGCCGGCACCCCCGTCGGCGTCCTCATGCGCCGCTGGGCGCTCCACCGCCACGGCCTCGACCTGCCCCACTACGCCGTCTCGATCGTCCGCGGCCGCGGCATCGACGCCAACGCCCTGCGCTGGCTCGCCGCCCACCACGACCCGGCCGACGTCGTCTTCGTCGACGGCTGGACCGGCAAGGGCGCCATCACCCGCGAACTCGCCGCCGCACTGCGGGAGTCGGAGGAGTTCGCCGGCTTCGACCCGGAGATCGCGGTCCTCGCCGACCCCGGCTCCTGCGTGCGCACCTACGGCACCCGCGAGGACTTCCTGATCCCCTCCGCGTGCCTCAACTCCACGGTCTCCGGCCTGATATCGCGCACGGTGCTCCGCTCCGACCTGGTCGGCGCGGACGACTTCCACGGTGCCAAGTTCTACCGCGAACTGGCCGGCGCCGACGTCTCCGTCGGCTTCCTCGACGCCGTCGAGGCCCGCTTCGACGAGGTCGCCGACACCGTCGACACCGACGTGAAGGAGCTCCTCGCCGCCGACCGCACCCCCACCTGGGAGGGCTGGGCGGCCGTCGAGCGGATCAGCGAGGAGTACGGCATCCACGACGTGAACCTCGTGAAGCCCGGCGTCGGCGAGACCACCCGCGTCCTCCTGCGGCGCGTCCCCTGGAAGATCCTCGCGAAGCGCGGCGCCGGCGCCGACCTCGCCCACGTCCGCCTCCTCGCCGAGCAGCGCGGCGTACCGGTGGAGGAGGTCGACGGCCTCCCGTACACCTGCGTCGGGCTGATCCACCCCCAGTACACCAGGGGTGCGACAGGCGCCGACGGAAAGGCGGTGGTGTCCCGATGAGCACCGTTCCCACCCCGCGCACGACGCTGGTCGCCAGCGACCTCGACCGCACCCTCATCTACTCGACCGCGGCCCTCGCCCTCGGCATGCCGGACGCGCAGGCGCCCCGGCTGCTCTGCGTCGAGGTCCACGAGTCCAAGCCGCTCTCCTACATGACGGAGGAGGCCGCCGAACTCCTCGCGGCGCTCACCGCCGAGACCGTCTTCGTGCCCACCACCACCCGGACGCGCAAGCAGTACCAGCGCATCCAACTCCCGGGCACCACACCGGCGTACGCGATCTGCGCCAACGGCGGGCACATCCTCGTCGACGGCGTCACCGACGCCGACTGGCACGCCTCCGTCCTCCGCAGGCTCGCCGACGAGTGCGCCCCGCTCTCCGAGATCCGCGCCTACCTCACCGCGACGACCGACCTGTCGTGGGTGCGCAAGCACCGGGTCGCCGAGGACCTCTTCGCCTACCTGGTCGTCGAACGGGAAAGGCTCCCGGAGGACTGGCTGGACCGCTTCGGCGCCTGGGCCGGCGACCGGGGCTGGACCGTCTCGCTCCAGGGCCGCAAGGTGTACGCGGTGCCGAAGCCGCTCACCAAGAGCGCCGCCGTCCGCGAGGTCGCCCGGCGCATCGGCGCCGAGCTCACCCTCGCCGCCGGCGACTCGCTCCTCGACGCCGACCTGCTGCTCGCCGCGGACCGGGCCTGGCGCCCGGGCCACGGCGAACTCGCCGACAGCGCCTGGACCGCCCCGCACCTCGACGTCCTCGCGGAGCGGGGCGTCGCGGCGGGCGAGGAGATCCTCCGCCGCTTCCGCGCGGCGGCCCTCTCCTGACCTCAGCCGCAGCCACCCCCGCCGCAACAGCCGCCACCACCGGCGGCGGGGGCCTGGGCCCTCGGCGCGGCCGTCGACCCGCCGACGGCCACCGCCGACAGCAGCTTCACGGTGTCGTCGTGCCCGGCGGGGCAGGAGGCGGGCGCCGAGGACTCGGCCATGGGCCGGCTCAGCTCGAAGGTGTCACCACAGGTCCGGCATCGGAATTCGTAACGAGGCATGGGGCCAGGCTAGCGCCGCAGAAGCACCCAGGGCAGAGCACGGCCCGCACACCGTGTGGGCCTCCACGCCATACGACCCACACGCCGCACGACCACGCGCCGTGTGGCCTACACACCGCACGACCCACGGACCGCACGGCTCACGCGCCACACGACCCACACACCGCACGGCCCACGGACCGCACGGCCGCGGCTCAGTGCGCTCCGGCCCCCCGCTCCTCCCGGATGGCGGTGACGACACTCCCGGCGGCCGCCCGCACCGCCTCCAGCTCCGTCAGGAAGTGCCAGTAGTCGGGATGGCGCCCCTCCAGCCCGTCCACGGCCCGCTCGATCCGGGCCACGGCCTCGTCGAGGGGACGGGCGTGGCGCGGATCGGGCCGGCTGCGCCCCTCCATGGCGAGCCGCTGCGCGTCCCGCACCGCGAACCGGGCCCGGTCCGTCTCCGCCTTCGGGTCCTTGGCGACCGCGTCCAGCCGCCGCAGCCGGTCCCCGGCGGCGGAGACGGCCTCCCCGGTCGTGTCGAGCAGCGCGCGTACCGTCGACAGCAGGGCGGTCACGTCCGGCCACCGCTGCTCGGCCCGGGCGGCGGCGGCCTCCGCGAGCCGCTCCTCCGCCTGCCGCACGGTGTCGGCCGCCTGGTCCGGCACATGCTGGAGGTCCTGCCAGCAGGCGGCGGAGTACCGCCGGCGCAGCTCGGACAGCACCGGCTCGATGGCCTCGGACCGGGTCGCCAGCGCCTCGGCCCGGGTCCGCAGCGACACCAGCCGCTTGTCGATCTCCGCGGCCCGCTCCGGCAAGCGCTCGGCCTCGACCCGCACCGCCTCCGCGTCCCGCACCACCCGGTCCGCCCGCTGCAGCGTCTCGCCGACCCCGTGCCGCCCGGCCCCCTCGTTCAACCGCGTCAACTCGGGCCCCAGCGCGGCGAGCCGCGCCGCCAGGTCGTCGGCGCGCAGTCCCTTCTCCCGCACGGCGTCGAGCGCGTCACTCGCCCCGCGCAGCGCCTGCCGCGCCCGCTCCACGGCGGGCGCGAGCCGCGCCAACTGCGTCTCGGCCCGGTCGAGCAACGGCGCCAGCCCACCCTCGAACCGGTCGAGCTCCGCCTTGACTCGCTCCAGCTCCTCCTTGGCCCGGGTGAGCTCCGACCGGGCCCGCTGAGCCGTCCCGGCGTCGATCTCCTCCCGGTCCAGATCATGGGCGTCGACGGCGGAGATGTACGCGTGCGACACCTCGTCGATCCGCCGCCCCAACGCCGCGAACCCCTCGACGGCCCGCTGGGCCTCGGGCGACCCGTCCACGGCACTGATGGTCTCGATGGTGATCCGCAGCCCCCGCTGCGCCGTGTCCAGCTCGTAGAACGCTGCGGCCGCGTCGTCCTTCGCCGCCTGCGCCTCCGCCCGCTGGCTCTCCCCACGCCCCCCGAACCACCGCCGGGTCCCCCCGCCACCCCTGGACGCCGCCCCACCCCTCGCGTCGCTCGCCGCCACGTCCCTCTCCCGTGCTCTGTCCGAAGTGCCCGGCCGTCCGAACGACCATTCTCCCACCCCCTACGGACGAACACACGGCCCGATCAGTTCACGCCCCCCGCTCCCCCCACTACACGTTTGCGATCCGCCCACCCCCTCCGTGTAGGCTGTTGCTCTCCCACGGGTGCGTAGCTCAGGGGTAGAGCGCTGCTCTTACAAAGCAGATGTCGGCGGTTCGAAACCGTCCGCGCCCACCAGCAGGTAGCACGACGAAGGCCCAGGTCACCGGTACTGAACCGGGAGCCTGGGCCTTGTTCGTTCCTCGGGCCGGGGAGGCCGGGGAGGCGGGGGAGGGGCGTCGTGCCAGTTACGTGCCAGATGCGTCGCCGGGCCCGTCCGGCCGGACCTTCTTGATCTGCTCGTCGACGTGGGCGGCGATGGCGTGGTCACGCCCGTTCACCAGGTGCTGATAGATCAGCGCGGCTCGCACCGACGAGTGCCCCATCCGCTGCATCAGCTCCCGCGTCGTGGCGCCCCCGGTGGCGGCGAGGGTGTTCCCGGTATGGCGCAGATCGTGGAAATGGACGTCGCGGAGGCCGGTGTCCTTCAGGGCCCGCAGCCACAGCCGGCGGAAGTTGTTCCGGCGCAGTTGCCCGCCGCGGGCTCCGGTGAACACCAGCCCTGTCCGACCCGGCTCGGCATAGACGGCGAGATGAGTGGCCAGGCTCTCCGCCAGCGAGGCCGGGAAGGCGACGGTCCGTACACCGGCCGCGCTCTTGGGCGTCTTGACCAGGATGCCGTCGGTACGGGTCTCGGCCAGAGAACGCCGCACGGCGACGGTTCGCTGGTCGAGGTCAACGTC
The DNA here is from genome assembly GCF_042794995.1 of Streptomyces sp. NPDC056503. NCBI lineage: Bacteria > Bacillati > Actinomycetota > Actinomycetes > Kitasatosporales > Streptomycetaceae > Streptomyces > Streptomyces sp. NPDC056503. The sequence goes on along the minus strand of NZ_JBHTST010000117.1, from coordinate 15,997 downwards.
ATGGCGCTGGAGCGCGGCGAGCTCCCCGAAGCGCAGGCCGGTGAAGGCCGCCAGCAGGATGAGCACCCGGAACCGCGCCGGCACGGCGTCGGCGAGCTGGAAGACCTCGGTGACGTCGAGGAACGGCCGCTCGGCCGTCTTGGCCGCCCCGGCACCCTTTATACGGCAGGGATTGCGCTGGATCAGCTCATCGTCGACCGCGGTGTTCATGATGGCGCGGAGGATCTGGTACGCCTTGGCCACCGTCGGCTCACCGACACCCGACTCCAGGAGGCCGGCACGCCAGCGGCGGATCTGGGGTGTGGTGACCTCACTCAGGAACACGTCCGCGAAGGTCGGCAGGATGTGGAGCCGCAGCGCGCTGCCGTTGCGCTCGCGGGTGGTCGCCGCGTAGTCGCGTTCCTTGAACCAGGCGTCGGCGTACACCCCGAAGAGAACCTTGTCGTCCGGGTTCTTCCACTTGCCGTCGATGATCTCCGCTTCCTTGCGGACGAGCCACCGATCGGCATCGGTCTGCGAGGCGAACGTCTCGGGAGCCGATCGCGTCAGCCCGTCCGGCCCCTGGTAGCGGGCCTGGAACCGTCCTGACGGAAGCTTGCGCACGGCACCGAAGCGGCGGCGCTTGCCCTTACTGTTCGCCATCAGGCCACCGCCGCGAATCGGCGATGGGCGGTGATCGGCTGGACGGTGTGGGCGGCGACGAATTCCTCCAAGGCTCGCTCAGGAATGCGGACATGCCGCCCCACCTTCACGAAGACGATGCGGCGCTCGGCGATGAGCCGGCGCGGGAACCTCTCGGTGGTGCCGAGGAGTTCGGCAGCCTGGCCCACGGTCAGCAGTCGGTCGGTCATGCGCTTGCTCCTTCCAGGGCGAGTTGGTCGCGTAGGGCGGCGCGGGCGGTTTCGCGATTGAGGTGGATGTCCCGGGCGATGGTGGCGGCGAGGGCGGCCTCGCCGGGGGAGTGGCCGTGCCCCGCGTACTGCCAGGAGGCGAGGACGAGCACGGTGTCCGGGTCGGCGTGGCCCTCCTGGGCGGCGCGGTAGTCGGCGCGGATCTGGCGGAGGGCGCCGAGGGTGGTCGAGTAGTGGCGCGACTTGGTGGAGAAGTGGCCACGGAAGCCGAGCATGTGGGCCCAGGCGGTGAGCTTCCGGTTCGGGTAGAGCGGGGCCAAGTCCAGGCACGCTTCGATGAGGCGGCGGGGGTGGTCGGGGACGTCGAGGAGGTCGAGTACCTCCCGGTTGCCGATCCGGCGGTCGAGGCTGCCAGTTGTCTCGGCGGCCTTGGTGGCGTACTTGGCGACATACGCGGCCACGGCCTGTTCGGTGATGTCGGAGCCGTCCCCGAACGCCTTGACCGGGCGGATGTCGAGCTGTCGCCCCCACTGGAACCGCCGGCGCGGCTGGTCCCCGGAGGCCGGGACGGTGATGGTGGTGTACGTGTGGACGGCGGCGGCCCTGATCGCGTCGTCCAGCAGCCGCACGGTGGCCCAGGAGGGCGGGGCGCTGCCGGGCCCGTCCGGTCCGTCGAGCCTGATGACGGCGTGGAAGTGGATGGCGCCGCGCTTCTGGAACTCGGCGACCTTCCCGTACGAGACCCGCAGGACGTCCTTCATGGCGCGCTGCGTGAGCCCGGCGCGGGCGGCCAGTTCGCGGCGGAGGCGATTGGTGAAGCGCTGCCAGAGCTGTCCGGCGTGGTTGTTGAAGAGGACGGCGCCGGCGTAGTCGTACGAGTCGGGGTCGAGGGCTGTGCCCAGGGCGGGGTCGTCGTCCCGGTGCTGGATGCCGCAGCGGCAGGTGCCCCGGTCGGGTCGGTTGTGGACGGGGCCGAAGGACGGGGCGGTGAGCGTCGCGAACACGCGGGGGTGGTCGCGGACGGTCGGGGGGATGTCCTTGGTCTCGTCACCGGCGAGGCCGGCGCGGATCAGGTGGTACGTGTCCCCGGCGTAGGTGTGGGCGCAGGAGGGGCAGCGGGAGGCCCGGCGGTTGCCGCAGGCGACGCGGAGGCGCCCGCCGGGCTCGGTCTCCGTCGAGTACCGGCGGAGGGTCTCGCCGGACGTCCGGTCCTTGGCGAGGGACCAGCCGGTGAGGTGGACGGGGTCGGAGCAACCGCCGGAGCGGTGCACTTGGTCCTTCCAGCGGTCGAAGTTGGGGTTCGCGGCCACGCGGAGGACGTCTTGGAGGGTGGCCGGGTCCAGGCCCGCCGCGGTCGCGGCGTTGGGCTGGGCCATGATGGGTCTTCCTTCCGGTCGAGAGATCGGCGAGGGGTACGGCTCCCGGGCGGCGGATGCTTGGCGGTATCGAGGCCGCCCGGGGGCCGGTCAGCGGCGGTGCTTGTTCGGGGACGTGAGCAGCGAGCGGACGACGACGGCGCAGACGGCGACCGAGGCGGCGGTGACGGCGGTCGCGAGCAGCATCGAGACCAGGACCGTGCCGACGACCAGGACCACGGCGGTGCCGGCGCCGACGACGGCGAGGACGCTGCCGGGCGTGATCTGGACGGTGGGCCGGGCGGTCGGGACGACCGGAGCCGCGGCCGAGGTCATGATCTGCGGGGCGGGCTCCACGGCGGTCGGCTGGACGACGGCGGGCGGCGCGGTGACGCCGACCGGGGTCGGCATGGTGGGGATCTTGGGGCGGAGCATGGGTGGTTCTCCTTTCCGGGCGGTGCGGATCCGTACGGGTCGGGTCACTCGGAGACGGCGGCGTCGATGACGGGGGCCAGGAGGCTGTCGGCGAGGAGGAAGCCGCCAAGGAGGAGCACGGCGACGAGCCACCAGGGCGGGCGGATCAGCTTGATGCCGAGGGCGCCGACGACGAGGAGGGTGAACCAGAGCGGGACGTCCACGGGCGGTCTCCGTTCAGTCGGTGGGGCGGCAGCGGTGGGTGCGGGCGGCGAGCTGGGCGGCCGAGGAGCTGGAGTAGTCAGCGGACCAGCCGCAGCGGTCGGCGGTGCAGACGGCCGCGTATTTGGTGCGTCCGTGGCGGTCGCGGTGGGTGCCGATCTGCACGGGGCCGATGCGCATCAGGGAGTGGAAGTGGTCGCGGGCGGACATCGCTCAGATCTCCCGGGTGAAGTCGTCGGCGTGCTTCACCAGCCACTGGCGAATCTCGGCCGACTCGTACTCGTCGGCGGCGAGGATCACCGGTTCGGCCAGCGCCATGGCGTCCACCAGACGGTTGTTCCGGGTGAGTTCAGCGGCGCGCTCCAAGGCGCGTCGGGTCGAGTCACGCATGGCTTGTCTGCTCCTCAGGCGAGTTGGGCGGCGATGGCGTCGGCCATGGGGGCGGGGACGCCGAGACGGGCGCGGAGGGTGTCGGTGTCGATGGGGGAGCCGGTACGGGTGTGGTGGTCGGCGGCGACCTTGCGGGCGTGCTCGACGAGCGCGGCCGGGACGGCGGGAGCGGGCTCGGGCGCAGGGGTGGGAAGGGCGGGCACGTCTACCGGCTCGGTGTCCGGCTGAGTCACGGGTCCGGCGTCCCCGCTGTCCTCCGGCTCGGGTACGTACGCCGGCTCTGCGATTTCCGGCTCGACGGTCGGGGCAGGCGCGGAGTGGGCGAGCAGCGTTCCCCCGAGGAAGGCGACTGCGGGCCATCCGGCGACGCCGAAGCGCAGCCAGGCGGGCGGGTCGGCGAGGTCGAGGAAGCCGGCGGTGGCGACGTTGGCACCGAGCGAGGCGAAGAGCGAGACCAGGAACCAGCACCAGGCGAGCCGGGACGAGCCGTCCGCGCGGAGTCGGCGCCAGGCGGCGACCAGGAGGAGGTCGACGGAGACGGGGTAGGCCCACGCCTTCCATCCGGTCTGCCCGGCAGCGGCGGCCAGGTCGTGCAGGTGGGCGAAGGACAGCGCACCTGCGATCAGGGCTTGGACCAGCACGGCGTCGACGCGGAGCTTGCTGGTCATGACGGCACCTCCTTGGTGGGCGTTTCGGGCATGGCGGGGGTAGGGACGTGGCGCGAAGGGCCGCGCTGGCCAGGGGAGCGGGGAGCCTCAGGGAGTAGCCGGGGCCACCGGGGCCGGAATGGCCACGGGCACGGCGGGCGAGGCGAGGACCGGCCGGAACGCGTCGAGCGCGGGCAGGTCCGGGGTCAGGTGGGCGTGCTTGTTGCAGGCGTCCACCGCGGCACGGAGCGAGGTGTGGGGAGTCCGGATCCGGGACCAGCCGCCCGACGCGTCGCCGGTGATGGCGAGGCCGGGAGCGGAGACGGGGATCTGGACGGTGGCGAGGACGGCGTCCGGCGCGATGTCGCCGAAGGCCATGTTGGCGCTGGTCTCGTCGTTGACGCGGTGGGCGGTACGGACGCTGAGCTGGGCGCGGAGCATGGTGATGCCCTTGCCGAGTTCGGAGCCGAAGCGCTGCCCGCAGATCTCCAGGTAGATGCCGGCGGCGCGGCCGAGCTGGGCGAGGCGGGCGAGGGCGGTGATGATCCGGTCGCGCCGCTTCTCCTCGTCCTTCGTGGCGAAGAGTGCGAGTTCGGCGACCTCGTCCACGAGGAGGACGATGGGAACGGGGCGGAGGTGGTCGGGGAGGTCCCAGATGTCGGCGGCGATGTCGGCGTCCGGGGTGTCGGCGGTGATGCGCTGTTCGGCACGGATGAGTTGGTAGACGTCCTCCATGTGCGAGATGAGGGCATCGAGCAGGTCGGCGGCGGTATCGGGGTTGTCGGCCAGCGCGGAGAACCGCCGGGCTAGAGGGAACAGCTCCACCCCCTGCTTGCAGTCGATCCCCACCAAGGCGACTTCCTGGGCGGCGAGTTCGGCCACCAGATTCCGCTGGTACACCGACTTCCCCGACTTGGTGGCGCCGATGGTCAGGGCGTGCGGGGTGGTCCGGTAGTCGCGGTAATGGACGTCTCCGTCCTCACGGAGGGCGACCGGCACTCGCATGGTCGAGCGTTCGGCCCGCGCCGGCATCTGAACCCGCCGGAGCACGTCGTAACCGGTCATCCTGAGTTCGACCACACCGGAGCGGATCTCCCGAGAGGTGACCCCGAACATCCCGAACGAGTGCCGGAGCCGGTCGCACGAGGCCGCCACGTCGAAGGCGTCCTGTCCGGGCCGGAGCCCCAGCCGTAAGACGAGCCCGGTACGGGTGGGCCGGAGCCGCAGGATGCGCGGCGCCCGCGGTTCGGGGACGGGCCGGTTCGCCATCCGGGCGATGGCGAGACGCCAGCGCGGCGGCGGAACGGTGAGCCCGCAGGCATCCATGACCACCCGGTACCGGCCGAGGACCCGGCAGATGGCGAACGTGACGCCGAAGGAGAGCCAGTACCAGGCGGGCCGCCGCCACCGCAGGAGACCCGCGAGGACGGCGACCAGCACCACAGCGGCGATCAACCACCGCATGATCAGGCGGCCTTCGGCATCGAGGCGCCGGCGGCGAGCGAGGTGACGGCAACGGCCCGGAAGGCGATGCCGTGCCGCCGCTGCCCGTTGAACTCGCTCTCCCAGGGCCGGGCGACGAGCCCCGTGATCGCCACGGGAGTCCCCATGGTCAGGTCGGCGGAGACACCGGTCTCCGGGACGGTCACGCTCAGGATCTCCACCTCGCCGTTGGCTGCGAACATGACGTCCACGGTCGACAGCGCGGCCCCGGTCTCGGCGTCCATGGCGCGCTCGCCGGTACGGCGGTCCTTCACCTTGGGCTGCGGGGGCTGGGCCACCATCACGGCGGCGGCGGAGGTGTCGACGGGAATCTGACGCACGAAGATCACTCCTCTAGAAGTCCTGAACTCCTCCACTCATGTACATGAGTGACATGAAGAAGAGTGCGTCACTCCTATACATGAGTCAACCCGCCCGGACGAAGAAGTCCAAGCGGGCTGGGAGGAGTTGACCGCGCGTCAGTCGGTGGCGGGGATCCGGTACTCGAAGACGAACTGGTCAGCGGCCATGAGGGTGTCGCAGACCTCGACCACCCGCCCGGTCTTGGTGACGGCGTTCCGCAGCAGGTGAACGACAGGAGCACCAGGGCTCAACGCCAGCTCGGACGCCTCGGCCTTCGACGCCGGCCGAGCCTGGAGCGTCTCCACGAACTCCTCGAAGACGTGCCCGTCGCCCTCCAGCCGGGCGTAGATCCCCCCGGGCCCGGGGTTCTCGGAGAACAGCTCGGGGATGTCCTTCACGACGTCCCACGGCAGGTACGACGAAGCCGTCTCGACGGGCGTCCCGTTCCGGAAGTACAACCGCCGCCGAGCCAGCACCTGAGCACCAGGCTCGACCCCCAGCCGCCCAGCGATCTCCTCGGAAGCCTCCATGGGCCCGATGAACAGCACGCTCACCTTGGCGGTGGCCCCGGACTGGGCCGACTCGGCCAGATAAGCAGCCTTCCCGCCCCGCCGATGGGAAGCCCGGAACCGATCCGACGACCGCAGCCGCACAGGCGGCCGGTCCTTCACGATCGACCCCTTCCCGTGCCGCGTCTCCACGAGCCCACTGGCCCGCACCTCGACCATGGCCTTCCGGATGGTCCCGCCGGCGACGCCGTACCGCTCGACCAGCTCGGACTCGCTCGGCACCAGATCACCAGGCTTGAGAACGCCGGCCCGGATCTGCTCCACGATCTCGTCGGCGATCTGGACGTACCGCGGTACCGCCCTGCCACCCCCTGCAGTCGTACCCATAGTCCTCTTCACTCTCCTATGCTCCTGTACATGAGTAACAGCGCCCAGAAGACGACGTCAACGCCACTGCACTCCGTGTCCGTCGCGGGCGCAGTCGTACGCGAAGACGGCCGCCTCCTGGCGATCCGCCGAGCCGACAACGGCACCTGGGAACTCCCGGGCGGCGTCCTCGAACTCACGGAGTCCCCCGAAGCCGGCGTGACCCGCGAGGTCTGGGAGGAGACGGGCATCCGGGTAGAGGTGGAGGAGCTGACCGGCGTCTACAAGAACACCACCCGAGGTGTCGTAGCCCTGGTCTTCCGCTGCAAGCCCGCCGGCGGGGAGGAACGAACCTCCGCCGAGTCGACCGCGGTCGAGTGGCTCACCCCGGAAGAGATCACCGCCCGCATGACCGAGGTCTACGCGATCCGTCTCCTCGACGCCCTGGACGACAAAGGCCCCCACGTCCGCAGCCACGACGGCCGCCACCTGATCACCCAGCAGTGACCACGCAGCCACCGCGGCGAATGCCCCGCGAAGAAGCGATCCTCTTGGTCGAGCGCCTGATGAACCCGGAGACACCCGAGGAGCAGTCCTCCGAGATCCTGACCACGCTGCAACAGGGCCTGGCCTGCCCCCACATCAGCGACTACGTCTTCTGGAGTTCCGACCCCAACCCGACCCCGGAGAAGGTCGTCGACCGAGCCATGGCCTACAGGCCGATCGCCCTCTGAGGCCAGTGCGGTAAGAGTTTCCCTACTTCATCAAGGCACCCACCGCGCACGGCGCGGTGCGCGCGGCCCGTCGCCCGGGCCTGCGCTCCTGTCTACGCCCCGCTCCAGCCCGGCCGCCGGCCGCACGCCTGACGGCTCGGGTTGATGGGCGACGAACCACGACGCTGCCGAGGCCGTACGCGAGTGCGGCTCAAGACGATGCCTCCGGCGGGGGCGCTCAGGCTCCGGGATGGAGGGGGTCCGTGGGCGGGTGCCGGCCGGTGGGTTGTGTCGGTGGGGGACTCCCATCCCGTCTGCCGTCGACCCAGGCAGAGCCGAGCAGACACGGCACCGGGCGTCCAGGTCGTTCGTCCAGTTGGGCGCTCCACCTGGACGCCCGGCACCGCGCCTGCTCCACGGTGTGTGGGTCGACGGCAGACGGGATGAGAGTCCAGGTTGATCGTGGACGGATCGCCTACTCCATGGTCCCCTCGGAAGAATCGATGACATGACGCCTCTTCCTGATCACCGCCTGCTTGACGTAGAAAGTAAGTAGCGTGAGAAGGCCGAAGTGGGAAATTAACACATTGGCAATAACTAATGACTTACCCATCCACTCCGGTGCATCCCCGTCATCCATTGCAGGGATCCACAGAAAGAGGGTACAGACGCTGATCAGCCAATTTCCCGTCTCTTTGGGGCGTCGTCCCGCCCGCAGCTCAAACAGGACCGTAAGTGAGAGCCAAAGGATGAAACAATAAAGACTTCCCGTGGTGAGCACAGGGTTCAAGTCCATGTACTCGCTTACGAAGCGCACCTGATACGGCCACTCAATAATCAGCAGACCCGCAAGGAGGAGCAATGGGCAGACTTGGAGTGCGAGTCGCCCAAAGCGCTTTACCCGCATCTCGTGGCGCACAATAATGTCGGCCAACCCCTCAAATAGAGGGTTGGGTGCCCTGTTGGGGTCGATGCCATCCAGGGCTCGCACGACAGCGGCGAATGCTTCTTCGAGGGTGAAATCCCTGAGTCTCATTCCAGTCGAATCAATATAACTCTCCAGCTGCTCCGCAAATGACGGTATGGTATCTGCGTTCAGGAGGGCGGTTCGAGGGATGTGGACACGCTTGACGGGATTATCGGTACGCCTAAGTTCCGCAGTCAGGTTCACCCAGTAGAGTTCTTTCGTGTCGATGTCGAATACGATACCGACAACGGGGATTCTGCTCTCTCTCCAGTCGTCTGAATGATCTCCGACAGGAACTGTGTACCCCTTGGCTCGCTTATATTTTTTGCCAGCTTTTACCTGAATGGCAAGAACGTGTCCTGTCCGTCGCCCGTCTCGCGTTAGCAAGACATGTAGATCCTCGCCGTGATCGTTTCCTCCATCAATTTCTTGGACGATGTGTCCATGATCTTCAAGCAGAGACCGCACCGCGTTAACACCAGCTCGCTCAATGCGGAGGCTTGGTCGAACCCGTGCCATGCTCCCCTCCCCAGTCACTGTCACGGTAGCGGTGACTATGCCCGAGGTCAGGTGATCTTGCGATCTTCCCTCCGTCTGAGTGCCCTGGCCATCAGCCACGGCCCCTGTGGGGCTGTCGCTCCTACAGCCGGGGGCTAGCTGCGCGCCGCCAAGAGCTCTCCTGGGGGGCAGGCTGCACCAGAGCCAAGCAGGACCATGAACGACGGCGATCCGCCGGCCGCTTGAGTCGAATTAGCGTGCCGTGGGGCAGGTGAGGCCGTACGATCGCGCCACGTACAGGCACGCATGATCGGAGGGGCCCATGCCTCCTCGCCCCCGGTGGTGGCACACACTGCAAGAGTCACGTAGGCAGGCGTGTAGCGCGATCGACTTTTATAACAGGCCAGGCGATAAGGGAAGTTATCTGGACTTTGTCGTACATATGCATCTAGCCTGGCAGAACCTCCTCCATGCGTATTTCGAAAAGAATGGCGTTGACTTTAACTATAAGGATAAGAGCGGTCGACCGCTCAAGACTAAGGATGGAGACGTAAAAACCTGGGAGTTGCTGCGCTGCGCCGAGGAGGCGTATGCGGAAAACGACCCAGTCCGAAAGAATATCGAGTTCTTTGTTGGCATTCGAAACAAAGTTGAGCATAGGTTCCAGAAATCTCTGATCGTGGCCACGGGTGCCCGTGCGCATGCCCTGGTAATCAACTATGAAGCCGAGTTGACAGCTAGATTCGGTGACGATCACAGCCTGTCCAGCGAGCTCCGCTTTCCTGTTTTTGTGCAATCTCTCACTCCGCAAGGAGTTGAAGAGCAGCTAGAGATCAGGAGGAAGCTCCCAGCGAAGGTAAAAACGTACATCACTCGCTTTGAGGCTGATCTAACCGACTCGGTGAAGGGGAGTGAACGCTATGAGTACCGGGTGCTTCTAACCCCGCTTAAGGGGCCTAAAAGTGAAGCTGACTTGGCGGTGACATTCCTAAAGGCAGAAAGCCTGAGTGATGAAGAGCGCCAAGATTTGAAGAGCCGAAGCCGGACAGGTTCCGTGATTATCACGGAAAAGCAGCGGGACATCTACTTGAAGGATGCCCTTTCCCCCGCTAAGGCGTGCACAGAAGTTGCTTCGCGACTTCCTTATGTGTTTCAGCAGCACCACTTCACTAAGATGTGGCAGAAGCATGGCGTTCGTCCGGCGACGAGTGATCCTAGTAAGGAGCGAACTGACACTCGGTATTGCCTCTATAATGCAGCTCACGATAACTATGTATTCACGAAAGCTTATGTGGAACGCTGCATTAAGGAGATTGACACTCCGGAGAAATTCCGTGCATTTTTCGGAAAGGATCCGATCTCTAATCCCGAGTAAAGAACCCGAGCCGCGTGGCTCGGCTTTGTTGCTAGGAGTTGCAGCCTAAGCCTGACGAACAGCGCGCCTCCAGACGGCCGGCTGGCGCACAGATGTCGCCAGCCGCGGGGCAGGGCGAAAGAGGCGTGGCCGACTTGCAGACCAGCGAGGTACGCAACCCCGCTCCTACGTTCATGACCTGCAAATACGCAGCGGATGCACGAGCCCTCCGGAGCCGTGTGTCAGAAGCCCCCGGCAGGAATGCTGGGGGCTTCGTACTCTTACGTGTAGAGCTGTACGCCTTGCGGTGCTTTCGACTAGGGATGGCCCAGTTGGAGCAGGCGAGGATCCCCACCTATGGGAGGCGCCGGCCGCGGCTCTCTGCAACGCGTAGCACCTGACCCAAGGCTTCCGTGAGATCTGCTGACGCCGCACGAAGTTCCACCGGGTCGGGCTCCGGGAGGACGAGCAGCGCGATGGCGTGGTGCAGGACGTCGGCGGCGTGGTCGAGGTAGGTCGTTTCGACGGTGTCGGCCAGGCGAGACAGGTGGCTGCTGTCGTCGTCGGTGCTTAAGAAGCACGGCTTACCGTCAGGGCCGGACCATGGGAGGAGGCGCAATTCGTCGCGGGAGGTCATCTGTCCGTCTCCCCTCCTTTGAGTGTCTGGTGGGTGGTGAAGAACGCGTCTGCGGTATCGCTGGGGAGGGCCAGGAGTGCGGCCTCGATCACGCGGCCGACGGAGTTGAGGGCGATGCGCGTGATGGTGAGGACTGTCCGCGTGGGACTGATGCGGAGGGAGGCTGCCTCTTCCGGAGTGGGGAGGCGGGCGGTGACCGTCTCCTGGGTCTCCGTACCTCCCTCATCTCGACCGTCGGGCCAGGAGGGCGAGGCGAGTTGTGCGGCCGGTACGAGGTCGCGGGGGACGTAGATTCGGGCCACGCTTCGAGGGGTCTCGCCCTCGTAGGCCGTGCAGTGGAACTCCGTCAGGGGGGTGTTGGACGGGACCTTCAAGAGGGTTCTGATGTGGCCGCGGGCCCGGATGTTGGTCGTGCGGATGGTGGTCTGGAGGTCGGCGGCGAACGGTATGCCGGCGCCGCCCATGTAGGTGATACGGCGGAGCGGAGCACGGACGAAGTTGCCCTTGCCATGGGTCTTCTCGATGAGTCCTTCGGCCTGGAGGAGACCGAGGGCCTGGCGGATGGTTGGGGTGCTGACCTTGTAATGGGTGGCCAGCTTGGGTTCCGAGGGGAGACGGTCTCCGGGCTCGAGGTGACCGGTGGTGATCTGGGTGCGGAGGTCTTCGGCGATGGTGTCGCGGAGGGTCGGCACGGTCGAGGTCACCACCTTTTCTGGACTCGGAGGGCGACCAGACGGGTGCGGGGGTGCATGGTCAGTTGCTCGCCCGTTTCGAAGAGGAGGCGTTTGGCACCGAGGGGGAGTTGGCGGAGGTCGGCCACTCGGCAGGGCTGGCCGCCGATCTGGATGACGTCGCCTCGCTGGACGTTGATCGAGCTGATCTCGATGGGGGCAACCACAGCGCCGGTCGGGGTCCAGGGTTTCATCCCGTTACCTCCTGGCGGGGCGGGGTGGTCGCCGGCGTGTGGCAGGGGCAGGCGCATGCCTCGTAGATCACCGGGATGTCGACCGGGGCCGTTTCCGGGGAGGAGTGGGCGCACTCGTCGTGGGTGCCGATCTGGCACCGCGACGAGCGGTACGGGGCGAGGTTCGTGTGAGGCATCAGGCCGTCTCCGCCTGGGTGAGGTGGGTGCGCTCGGCGGTGGGGGCGTACCGACTGACGCGGGGCGTGCTGGCGCCGTGGGCGATGGTCGGCCCCGGTGAGGTGGTGCGGCGTAAGGGCTTGCAGGGATGGGCGGTTCGGGCCTGCCGCGGTCTGGTCGGGTGGAGTGTGCGGCGGATACGGTTGCGCATGCTGATCAGCTCCCATCGCTGATGGCCGGGTCCCCGGACGTCGCGTGTCGCGGGGACCGCTTGTTCACGGCGGCCCAGAGGGTTCGGCCGCCCAGGCTGGTGGCGAGGAGACCGAAGCGGTCTGCCTGTGCCAGGACTTCCAGGACCTCCCGCCATGTCTCTGCCGGGAGGGTTTCCGGTACCTCCGCTTCGATCGACGTGTGTCTGGCGTGGGCCAGTACGCGTGTGGTGAGTCCGAGGGCGGACAACCGGGCGGCGAGGGCCTCCGCGCTTACTTCGGGAGCAGGCACAGGGCAGCCTCCGTTACCGGTGATCACTTTAAGTGAAGCTAGTTAACTAGATTAGAGCTAGTGGACTAGATTTTCCATATGCCTGAGCAGCCGCCATACCTCCGTATCGCCGACGAACTGCGGCGGCGGATCGCGGAGCACGAGTGGAGTCCTGGAGACCGGCTGCCCTCACGGGCCCAGATCGGCCAGGAGTGCGGGGTGGGCGAGAACGTCGTTCGCCGGGCCCAGGAGCTGTTGATCTCCCAGGGCGTGCTGGAGGGGCGGGCCGGGTCCGGGACCTATGTGGCCGAGCCCCGGCAGCGGGTGCGGATGGTGCGGTCCGCGGCGCGCGAGCAGCCGGACGGGTCGCCGTTCCGGGCGGACATGAAGGCTGTCGGGCGGAATGGCGGCTGGGAGAGCCGGACCGATGCGAAGGTGCCCGCGCCGGCGGAGATCGCTGCGCGGCTCGGGATCGGTGAGGGCGAGCTGTGCGTCCGGACCGTGTACGAGTTCCTCGCCGACGGGCGGCCCGTGCAGTTGTCGACGAGCTGGGAGCCGTACGACCTCACCGGCGGGACCCTCGTCGTTCTGCCTGAGGGCGGCCCGCATGCCGGGGCTGGCGTCGTGAACCGGATGGCCGAGATCGGCGTCACCGTCAGCCATGCCGTCGAGCAGCCCGAGCCGCGGCAGGCCACCGCCGAGGAAGCCTCGCTCCTCGGGATCCAGAAGGCCGCGCTCGTCACCCACATCCGGCGGACCTACTACAGCGTCGAAGGGAGGCCGGTAGAGACGGCGGACATCGTCGTCCCGACTGCCTTGTGCGAGATCGTTTACGAAATCCCGATCAACCGGTAGAGGGCTCACGCAACAGGCGCGTCCTCAGCAGCAGCCCATCACGTCGGGTCGGCCAGGTCAGGGCTCGGACCAGACCGTTGGTCACGATCCAGTACCCCGGGTGCACCCAGCCTTCTTCCTTCGACAGGAGACCCGGACCCTCGTCGCGGCACAGGTGCCGCATCAGGCGCTCGTACGCCGGACCGCCGGCCACCAGCAGCAGGGGCGCGGTGAGCATCGCACCGACCCAGACACCGCACCGAAGAGCCACCTGAGCATGTCCATGTATGCGCACGCGACGAGTATGGCGCCTACGGCTCGGGTATCGTCCGCCCCGGTCGATCAGCAGAGCAGTTGGCGGGAGCGGCATGCACAACGAGCGGCTCGACGAGCCACTGTCGGACGAGGAGCTGAAGCTCTTCACCCAGTACCTGCACCGGTTCGCCAACCATGACGTGGACATCTCCCTGAGCATGGAGGTCGGGCATCCCGAGCACCCCGTCTATGTGGTGTTCGGCAGGGACTATCCCCCGGTCGGGGATGCTTCGGACTATCGGCGGCTGTTCGCGGACCGGCGACAGGTGGCATCCCAATCTGACATCAACGACGGTGGATGAGGGAAGCCCTGAACGGCTCTCCGCGATACCCGCGAGCTGGGGCGGTCCCTTGCGAACTGTGGTCCGCACGAGCTGGCGAAACGGGTGGGGATCGGGCGGCGCAGATTCGGATGCCCGGCAGAGGCCGACTGTCAGTGCGTGGTGGGAGGGTGCTGTCATGCGGGGCGCACTCTTCGGCTTGCTGGGGACGCCTCCGGAGCACGCCATGATTGTTCGCGCCGATCTAAGGTGACGTCCCTGCCCTGCGTGATTCTGTGACGTGGGAGGGGAATGCAGCCGTGTGGCGGAGTAAGGCCAGGGAGGGATAGAAGGTGGCGCAACGGGGCAGCGGCCGAGGCAACGACTATCAGCGGCAGCAGCAAGCGTTAAGACGTGCGCAGGAGCAACGGGCCCGACAAGCGGAGCGGGAACGCAAGGCCGCCGAGACGGCCGGCAAGCGGCAGGAGCGCGAGCGGAAGGCCGCGTATCAGCAGCACCAGGCCGAGCAGGCGCAGCTGCGCACCATCGGGGTCGAGCACGAGGTCGAGCAGCTAGGGCAGTTGCTCCGTGGCGCGTTGGTTGGTGATCCGCCTACGACCTTCGAGCGTCGGCGGAGGACTTACACGCCCAAGAAGTTTGACGAGCGTCCGTGGTCTCGTCCGGAGCCTTCGCCGCGTTGGGAGGAGTTCGCGCCACCGGAGCCTGGCGGTCTGGCAGCTGTCCTGGGTCTTGGCAGGAAGCGCTATGAAGCCGCGGTTGCCGAGGCGCGAGCGCGGTTCGGCGAAGCACAAGAGCGCCATAGGCGATCCGAGGAGATGCGCCTGGCTACGCTGGAGCGGAAGCGCGCCGAGCATCGTCAGGCCGAAGCACAGGCCCTTGGCGAGGTGACGGCGTTCAACGCGAAGTTGGACGAAGAGCGCGAGGCGTACAGGGCCGGGGAGCCAGCGGCTGTCGAGGCTCATCTAGGGGATGTGCTGGATGCGTCGGAGTATCCATTGGGCTTCCCCCACGAGCATCGGATCGCCTTTCGACCTGCCACAGGTGACGTACTCGTCGAGATCCACTTGCCGCCTGAGGCGATCGTTCCCACCGCGCGGGGTTACCGGTACGTGAAGAACCGTGACGAGACGACCGTGTTGCCTCGTCCGGAGAAGGAGCGCAAGGAGATCTACGCCTCCGTCCTGGCCCAAGTCGCGCTGAGGACCGTCCACGAGGTCCTGACGAGCGATCCGGACCGGGTCGTCAATGGGGTGATTCTGAATGGCCATGTGAGAACCATCGACCGTGCCACCGGTCAGGAGGTCTCACCCTGTCTGGTGACGCTCAGCGTCAGCAGGGAGCAGTTCGGGAAGCTCCGTCTCAGCCAGGTTGATCCAGCGCAGTGCCTCAGGGGACTCAACGCTTTGGTGTCTCCCAACCCTTACGATCTCGAACCGATCCGCCCCATCATCGAGTTTGACCTGTCGAAGTACCGGCTTATGGACAGCATGGACGTAGTCGCAGGTCTGGACAGCCGGCCCGTGTTGGTGAAGCTGACGCCCACCGAGTTCGAGCACCTGATTCGCCAACTGTTCGAGGCGATTGGCATGGAGGCGTGGAACACCCAGGCGTCCAAAGACGAGGGCGTTGACGCGGTGGCTGTCAGCAAGGATCCCGTCTTCAACGGTGAATGCATCATTCAGGCGAAGCGCTACAGCAAGCTCGTGGGTGTGGAGTCCGTCCAGGCGCTGGCCGGAGTGGTTGAGCACAAGCGTGCTGCCAAGGGAGTCCTGATTACCACATCGTGGTTCGGCAGGGCCAGCCACGACTTTGCCCGCCAACATGGGCGGCTCCAGCTCATCGAAGGGCCGGAACTGAAGTACTTGATCAAGGAGCACCTTGGCAAGGATGTGATCCCGGGCCCGGTCCCCCCGAAGAGGCGCCCCGCACGCTGAGGCTGGCGGCCCGCCCGCTCAGATCGAGTCTCTGACGTCAGCAAAGCCAGTCGGAGGCGAGTCCGGTGGGGGAGAGGTTTTCATTTTTGCCTATGTGTCCGATGCGGATGCTTTGTGCCGGGTGATGGCGCCGGGCTTGCGTGCGCTTCCGCTTCGGCCGGCTCACGTCGTGCTGCGCTACGGGGAGTCTGATGAAGACGTCGTGAGTAAGAGGTCCTAACAGAAGCTGTTGATCATGTGACTGTCGGCTTGGTTGCTCGTTGGTCTCTTCGTGGCGAAGAGGAGCTCCCGGCCGTGGATCGTG
>NZ_JBHTST010000116.1:0-27228 GCF_042794995.1 Streptomyces sp. NPDC056503 | reverse complement strand
CCGTACGGCGGGGACCCCACACTCTTACCCTTCTCAAACAATCCCGTAGAACGTTACGCCCGTGACCGGGTTGACGAATTTCCTGGTGGACGTCCCGAAAGTCGCCACCCCTTCGGGATGGCGCTCCTGCGCCTCGACGGCGAATTCGGACAGGACGCTCTCGGCCCTTCCCAGATGCAGCCGGACATCTTCCGGGCCGGAATCGAGGAAGAGGCGACGCCAGCTCTGGGCGCGCTCACCGACCGGGGCCGGCCACTCCGTCGAACCAGGGACCGGATGCGTCTCCACCCAGCGGGAGACCTCGTCCCTTGCGGAATCAATTCTCAGATTCGCGACAGACATCACTCCGTGCCGCGCCATAGCCAGACGCATCACCTCTGCGATAGCCGTGGACAGGAACTCGCTGTGCCCATCGTCGTAGCCCCAGCTGGCCACCCCTCCTGCGCGCATGAGGCAATCGTCGAATGGGTCACGCCCATCGTTCTCACTGCTGTACTGGTCGACGAATTCCCGCACGCCGCCGCTCAACCGACTCTCCCTTCGGTTTCCTGATCTCGAAAACACTTCAACCGCCAAAAAATTAGCATGCCTTCCGCTCTCCCCGGCGGTGCCACACCTCCCGGGCGAACGCCGCCGGCCGATCACCGGTACAGCCGCTGCGACAATGACCGATCACGAGCAAACCCTGACGTGATCTTTGACGTGATCTTTGACGTGTGCTGTCGAACGGTGCGTCGTGAGGGATCACTCGGTCCGGTAACCGCCATGCGCGGAAGCGGCCTTCGTCTGAACTCCTGCTCCGGCCAAGGAACACACGCGTCCGGCACAAAGGGCGTGAGGACGGGCCCGCCGCATCACGATGCCCGGCAAGAGCCGCCGGCGGATCCGTCACACTTCCGGGGCGCGTTCCACTCCTGCCCCACCGCCCGTTCGGACGCTCCGTTCGAGCCGGCGGATGCGGTTCCGCGCGGGAACGGGCCGGTGAGGTCACCGGCCGAGCTGTCGCCGGTGGGCGAACACCGCCGCGGTCACGGAGGGCTCTACGCCGCGCCCGCCCAGGGCCGGGTCGACGCCGACCGGCTGCGACACACTCCGACCTCGGTGCCGCTGCCACGAACAGTCGACGGCCGGCCGGTCCTGGCCGTCGACGTCACGTGCCGGTCGCGAACGGACGCCCCCGCCTCACCGGAAAGGATCACGTCAGAGCTTGCTGATACTGAGGTCGCCCTGATCGTTCTTGACCTCGACCACGATGTTCGTGTCGTCAACCCTGCACCAGAACTTGTTGCCCGGCCGGGCCTCCGCCGCGATCGGGCAGATCACTCCGTCTCTGGACGTCTTCATCGGCCCGCGCGCGTAGGCCGCGACCTGCCGCTCCAACGCCTCCTGGTCCAGCACTCGCCACGGGTGCGCCGTCTTCACGTCAGTGGCCATGACCTTGATCGTCACGGTGAGGGCGCATGCGGCGACGACAACGGCCGAGAGCGCCATGAGGGCGCGGGAAGTACTTCCTTGGGCGGTCACCCGCACCTTCCTATCGTTCTCTCCAACTACCGCGCAAGGCAGGGGAGTTAAACCATCCTTGCCCGACCTCCGCCGCGCTGCCTGACGGGCGGGCCCGGACGGAGGGGACCGGCCGTGCGACCGGCACGAGGGAACCTGTCGGCGCGGATCCGGGAAGCGACGGGCGTGGGCGCGGCCGCGGTTCGAGCCCACGAACCACCTCACCCCCGGGTTCCTGGGGGTGGCCTCACCCCCGATGGGCCCGGTGGCCGGATGGGTTGCCGGGCCGCCCGGCGACAAGGTTGGGGCATGACAACACACCGTGTGCGTACGTCCTTTGCCGCCTCGGCCCTGGCCATCGCCGCCCTCGCCTCCGCGGGCCTCGTCGCCGCCGGAGGGCCCGCGAGCGCGACCGGCGACACGGTCGGGAACGAGGCCGGGACGTCCGCTCCGTCCGCCATCGCCGTCGCCACCGCCACCGCCGCCCGGAACGTCAGCGCCGCCGCCGGTGCTGACCTGCAGTGGGGCGACTGTCCTGCCTCGGTGAAGCCGGGAGAGGGGCAGCGGTGCGCGACCCTCTCCGTGCCGCTCGACCACAGCGACCCCACCGGACCGCGGATCGACCTCGCCGTCTCCCGGCTGGCGTCCGCCAGGCCGGAGGCGCGCCGGGGGACGCTGCTCGTGATCCCGGGCGGGCCCGGGAGCTCCGGGGTGCAGCGGCTCGCGCAGAAGGGCGCCGCGCTCGCGAAGGAGACCGGGGGCGCGTACGACCTCGTGGCCTTCGATCCGCGCGGGGTCGGCGGTTCGGCGAAGGCGCGGTGCGGGCTCGCGGACGAGGACCGGTGGATGGTGACCCTGCGGTCCTGGCCCGCCGCCGACGGGTCGATCGGCTCCAACGTCGAGCGGGCGCGCCGGATCGCCGAGGCGTGCGGCCGCAACGGCGGCGCCATGCTGCGGAGCCTCACCACCGCCAACCAGGTGCGGGACATGGAGGTCCTGCGGCGGGCGCTCGGTGAGCCGAAGGTGTCGGCATGGGCCACCTCCTACGGGACGTACGTCGCCGCCCGATACGCCCAGGAACACCCGCACCGGACCGATCGCTGGGTCCTGGACAGCAGCGCCGACCCCGACCCGCGCCGGGTCGCGTACGGCTGGCTCGCCGACATGGCGAAGGGCGCCGAGGACCGCTTCCCGGACTTCGCGGCCTGGGCCTCGCACCCGGACCGGGAGGCGGAAGGCCTGCGGCTGGCCGACGCCCCCGAGGACGTGCGGGCCCTCGTCGTCGGTCTCGCCGCGCGTCTCGACCGGGAACCCCGCGCCACCGCCGTGCCCGGCGCGCCCCTGACCGGCGCCGCCTTCCGGCAGGCGCTGCAGTCCGCCCTCTACTCCGACGCCGCCTTCCCCGGCTTCGCGCGCCTCGTCGGCCAGGCACTCGACCCGAAGGGCGTGCCCGTGCTGCCGCCCGAGCTGACCGGTGCGATGCCCGACGAGGCAGCCGCCATCATGGTGGGCGTGATCTGCAACGACGTCGACTGGCCCCGCTCCGTACCGGCGTACGCCCGGGCGGTCGCCGCCGACCGGGCCCGTCACCCGCTGACCGGCGGCATGCCCGTGAACGTCACTCCCTGTGCCTTCTGGAAGGGCGGGGCGGTGGAGAAGCCGGTCCGCCTCACCGACGACGGACCGTCCAACATCCTGATGATCCAGAACCTGCGGGACCCCTCCACCCCGTACTCCTCCGGTCTGAAGATGCGCGAGGCGCTCGGCGAGCGCGCCCGGATGGTCTCCGTCGACCGGGGCGGCCACGGCGTGTACCTGGTCGGTGCCGGTGGCGCCGGAAACGCCTGCGGCGACCGGACGGTCACCCGCTTCCTGCTGACCGGTGAGCGCCCGGAGACCGACGTGCGGTGCTGAGCACCCCGGCGGCGACGGCGGCGACGGCGACCGACGTGGGCCCGGAGGACGATCGTGCGGAACTCCCCGTGTGCGCGGGGAACCGCGCGACCTCCTCACGGACGACGCAGGGTCCCGGCTTCCGCGGCCTCATGCCGTCGTGGAGGCGGCGATGGACTGCTCGGCCCAGATGGTCTTGCCTCTGGCGGTGTAGCGGGTGCCCCAGGCGTCGGCGAGCTGGGCGACCATGAAGAGTCCGCGGCCGCCCTCGTCCGTGTCGGCCGCGTAGCGCAGGTGCGGCGACGTACTGGAGCTGTCGGACACCTCGCAGATGAGGGTGCGGGCGAGGACGAGCCGGAGTCGGATGGGGGCCTGGCCGTATCGGACGGCGTTGGTCACCAGCTCGCTGACGACGAGTTCGGTCAGCGGTGCCGCGTCGTCGAGGCCCCAGGCGGCCAGTTGCCCGGAGGCCAGGGCACGGGCGTGGGCGACGTGTGCCGGGTCCGCCGGAAGGTCCCAGGTGGCGACGGAGGAGGCCGGCAGCATGCGGGTCCGGGCCAGGAGCAGTACCGCGTCGTCATCCGGCCGGCGGGACCCCAGAGCGGCGTCGACGGCGTTCCCGCACAGCCGGTCCAGCGAACCGGTCGGCGCCGCCAGCGTGTGGAGCATGCGGTCGAGCGCGTCGTCGAGGTCCGACTGACGGTCTTGCAGGAGTCCGTTCGTGCACAGCGCGAGCATGCTGTCGTCGGGCACGACCGTGTCGATCGCGGCGAACGGCAGACTGCCGAGCCCCAACGGGGGTCCCACCGGCAGGTCGACGAGACTGCCGCCTTCACCGGGCCGGACAAGGGCCGGCGGCAGGTGGCCCGCGCTCGCCATGGTGCACTGCCCGGTGACCGGATCGTAGATCGCGTAGAGGCAGGTGCCGCCGAGCTCCGGTGCGGATTCGTCCGCGGCCGCCTGCCGGGAGGCCAGCGCGTCGAGGCGGAACAGGAGCTCGTCGGGCGGCAGGTCCAGGCTCGCCAGGGTGCGCACCGCGGTGCGCAGCAGTCCTGCCCGGGCGACCGCCTGGATGCCCCGTCCGGTCACGTCTCCCACGACGAGCCCGACCCGGGCCCCCGACAGCGGCAGGACGTCGAACCAGTCCCCGCCGACGCCTGCGTGTGCTCGCGCGGGGAGGTAGCGGTGGGCCGTCTCGATGGGGCTGGGGTCGGGGACGTTGGAGCGGAGCAGCAGGCTGTGCTGGAGGTCCAGGGCCGCCCGATGCTCCTGGGTGTAGCGACGCGCGTTGTCGATGCTGACGGCGGCGCGGGCCACCAGGTCCTGGGCGAGGGCCAGGTCTTCCTGGTCGAAGGGGAACGGAAGTCGCCAGCGGTAGAAGTGGGCCAGTCCCAGAGTGACGTTCCGGGCCTTCACCGGGATGGTCATCAGCGAGTGGATGCCGGCGGCGACGATCTTCCCGGCCCGGGGCGGGTCCTGGGCGAGCCAGTCGGCGGCCCGGTTCAGGTCCGGTACGAGCAGGGGCCGCCCGGAGGTCAGGCACTGCGCGTACGGTGTCGCGGGGTGGAAGGTCATCAACGCGCCGACGGGGTAGGTCGCCTCCGGGGCGTGCTCGGTGACCGAACGCAGGGCGGCCCGGCGAAGGACCGCCGCGCTGCCGATCGGCCCGTGTGGAGAGCTGCCTCCACGGGCTATGCCGTCCAGCAGGTCCACCGCGATGAAGTCGGCCAGACGGGGCACGGCGACGTCGGCCAGTTCCCGGGCGGTCTGCCTGACGTCCAGGGCGGACCCGATGCGTTCGGTGGCGTCGTTCAGAACCGACAGGCGCTCTCGGGCGTGGTGGCGGACGGTGACGTCCACGACGGCCGACGCCACGCCCGCGACCCGACCGCCCGACGTGGTGAGGCGGAAGGAGGAGACCGACCACACGTGGTCACGGCCCGGGCCGGCCCGGAAGTGGCCGCGGTACTCGGCCCACCGGGTGGGGCTGCCGGTGTCCAGCACGGTCTGCAGTTCCCTCCGCATCCGCTCGCCGTCCGGAGGCGGGAACATCTCGTCGACCCGCATACCGACGCACCGCTCCGTGGGGATGCCCTCCATGCTCAGGAACTCGTGGTTCACCCGAGTGATCCGCAGGCCGGTGTCGTAGACCACCAGGCCGACCGGCGCCTCGCGGAACAGCCCGTCCATCACTTCCGCCGCAGCCGCTTCCACGTCCGGGTCCAGGTCCGGGCCCGCTTCCACGTCCGGGCCCGGGACGTTCGGGACGTTCGGAGGCTTTCCAGCCGGGGACGGTACGGGTTCCATCTCCGCCCTTCGGGGTTCGGCGCGCCGTGGCCGGGCGCCTTGAGCGAGACCTCTCCCTTCATCGTGCCCGTCGTCGGGACTGCCCGCAGCCCGCAGCCCGAGTCCCCCACGGGCACGGGTCCGCCACCTCCCCGGCCGGATGCCGACCGAGGCCGGCGCCGGGCCGCTCCGGCCACCCGCCGGGAAGTGACGCCCCGGGGGCGCTCCCGCCGGTTCCGTGGTCGGCCCTCAGTCGGCCGGGAGGACGTCCACGCCGAGCGCCTTGAGCTGTCCGACGGTCGTGTCGTGGGGGTCCGCGTCGGTGATCAGTCCGGTGATCTTCTCCCAGGGCAGGACGCGGTAGGGGGAGGCCGTGCCGATCTTCTCCGAGGAGGCGAGGACGTAGGTGTCCGCGGCGCGCGCGGACAGCGCGCGTTTCATCGCCGCCTCGTCGGCGTCCGCGGTGGTCAGTCCCGCCTCGGGGTGAACGCCGGTGACACCGAGCAGGCAGAGTTCGGCGGAGACGTTCTGCGCCGCCTCGACCGCGGCGGCGCCGCAGGTGACCGCCGAGTGCTTGAAGACGCGGCCGCCGATCAGGAAGAGCTCCGCCCGCGGATGGCCGATCAGGGCCGTGGCGATCGTGGGGCTGTGGGTGATCACCGTGCAGGCGAGGTCCTTCGGGAGCGCCCGTGCCACGGCGAGGGCGGTGGTGCCGCCGTCGAGGATCACCGAGCCGCCGGGCCGCACCAGTCCCGCGGCCACCGAGGCGACCTTCCGTTTGCCGTCCGAGGCCACCGCCTGCCGGGCGTCGTAGTCCACCACGGCGGGAGACACCGGCAGCGCGCCGCCGTAGACCCGCTGACACAGTCCTTCGGCGGCGAGGTCCCGCAGGTCGCGCCGCACGGTGTCCTCCGAGAGGGCCAAGTCGGTGGCGACGTCCTTGGCCACGACCTTTCCGGTGCGGGCGAGCAGGTCGAGCAGGTACTCGCGTCGTTCAGCAGCCAGCATGCACGTTCCTTCCTGGTCTTGCATGATTCTGCATGTATCTTAGCGGCCATGACCACCAAGCCCCTGCTCATCCTGATCGCCGGGCCCTACCGTTCCGGCACCGACGGCGACCCGCAGGCCATGGCCGCCAACCTCGCCCGCCTCGAAACCGCGGCCTGGCCCGTCTTCGCGGCCGGTCACCTCCCCGTCATCGGCGAGTGGATCGCCCTGCCGGTCCTCCGGTCCGCCGGCGCCGGCCCCACCGACCCCCTCGCCGACCGGGTGCTCTACCCGGCCGCCGACCGGCTCCTCGCGCACTGCGACGCGGTACTGCGCCTGCCGGGCGCATCCGCCGGCGCCGACCAGGACGTCGCCACCGCCCTCCGCCGAGGCCTGCCCGTCTATCACGACGTCACCGAGATCCCCCGCCTCGCCCCGCTGGAGACCGCGTGACGAGCCGCCCGGGTGTCGACGCCCCCGATCACCGCGGGCGCACCGGTCTCCACCTGGCCGGGCGCGACCTCGACCGCAACCCCGACGTCCGGATACGCGAGGTCGAACTCACCTCCCAGGGCTGGCACGTCCTGCGCCGCACCACCTTCGACTACCGGCGCCGCGACGGACGCTGGCAGACCCAGCAGCGCGAGACCTACGACCGCGGCAACGGCGCCGTCGTCCTGCCCTACGACACCGCACGCGGCCGCGTCCTGCTGACCCGTCAGTTCCGCTACCCGGCCTACGTGAACGGCCACCCCGACGGCATGCTGGTCGAGGCGGCGGCCGGGCTGCTCGACGCGGACGACCCGCACACCGCGATCCGCCGCGAGAGCGCCGAGGAACTCGGCGTCGAACTCGGCCCGCTCACCCACGTGCTCGACGCCTACATGAGCCCGGGCTCCGTCACCGAGCGCCTCCACTTCTTCGCCGCCCCCTACACCCCGGCCGACCGGATCGACGCCGGCGGAGGACTCGAGGAGGAAGGCGAGGACATCGAGGTCCTCGAACTCCCCTTCGCCGACGCCCTCGCCATGATCCGCGACGGGCGCATCACGGACGGAAAGACCATCCTGCTCCTGCAATGGGCAGCCCTGCACGGGCCCTTCGCCGAGCAGCGGAACGCCTGAAAGGAAAGCCCCCCGTCCCCTGGCGACTCCAGGGAGCGCGGAACGTCCGTGCCGCCGCCGCGCAGCCGCCGTCGTCGCCTTCCCGACGGCGGCTGCGTCGTGGCTCAGGTCAGCCGGGTGGCGGCGTAGACCTCCATCGCGTCGCGCTGGTACGCGGCGAGCCCCGGGGCGACGGCCTCGTACGCCGCGCGCCACGTCTCGTTGTCGACGAGGGAACGCCCGATGGCCCGGTACTCCTCGACGGAGACGGCGCGCAGTTCGGTCAGGGCCCGGTACTGGGTGTCGATCTCGGCCTGGACCGGGTCCGCGTCGGCCGGACGACCCGCGGCCATGAGTTCGGCCAGCCGGATCATCTGCGCCGTACGCTCACGGTGCGCGGCGTCCGCGTCGGCCTGGCTCATCGTGGCGGCGCGCCGTCCGACCTCCTGGGCGAGTTCGGGGTGATCGCGCATGTTGGCCTCGTAGTGGGAGGGCGTCACGCCCTCGAAGAGGTTCTCCGGGCGGTTGATGCTCATGGGACGGTCGTCCTTCCTGGACTGCTCCAGTTCGGCGATCGTGCGGGAGACGGTGCCGGCCAGGGCGTCGAGCCGGTCCCGCTCCGCGAGGAGGCGCCGGCGGTGCCCCCTCAGGGCGTCCACCTCGTCGACCTCCTCGGACAGGATCCGGCCGATCTCCGGCAGCCCGACGCCCAGCGCTCGCAGGACGAGGATCTGCTGCAGCCGCAGGAGCTGGCGCTCTCCGTAGTAGCGGTGGCCGTTGGCGCCGATCCGGGCCGGCGGCAGCAGACCGGTCTCGTCGTAGTGCCGCAGTGTCCGGGCGGTCACGCCCGACATCCGTGCCACCTCCGCGATCGGCCAGTCCATCACCACTCCGCACGTGTGTGTCGCCGGGCCGGTCGTTCCGGCCCTGGTCACGACGGTAGAAGCTGCCGCAACGGCAACCGCAACCCCGGACCCGAGGTCCCCGGCGCCCTCCTCGACGACGCGGCGGCCGAAGGCGGCGCCCGGCGTCGCTCGTCCCGTCGGATCCCGGCCCGGCGAGCACCGGAAGCGTGCGCGTCGTCGGCGCGATACCACCGAACGGCCCTGCCCGGCGGTTCCCCTGAGGAAAGCGGCTCGCGCTGGGCCGCGCGCCGGGCGGGGCCCCCGCACGCGTGCCGGCCGGTGAACGGACGGAGCCGACCGGAATCGAACCGGCGTCCTCGCGATGTTGGAGACCGCGCGCGACCACCTCTGCGCTACGGCCCCGTCCGCGAGCAACCCTACGCGACCGGCTCCCTCCGCCCCGCCGATCGGTCAGGTGTCAGGGGCAGGCGCTAGGGTGCGTGGCCGTGGACGCTGCTGATCTCGACTACCGGGCCCGGACACTGTCCGGCTGCATCCCGCCTGAGCAGGTCTCCCGGCTGCTCGAACGAGGCCACGTCGCCGTGGTGGAGTCGCAAGCCTCGCGCGGGGAGTGGTTCTGCGCGGTGGCGTGGGCGCGGTGGCTGGGCGGGCGGGGCAGGCGGGCAGACGCCTTGGAGGTGCTCGCCCCGTATCTGGCGACCGGCTGGTGGACGGCCACCGAGGCCGCGGCCGAGCTGCTGGAGGAGTGGGGCCGGGCCGACGAGGCGATCGAGATCACCCGGGTCCGCATGGAGGCCGGGCACCCGGCGGCGCTGGAGTCCTATACGCGCCTTCTCGCCCGGCACGGCCGCGCCGAGGAGGCCTTCACGCTGCTGGTTCCGCACGTCGACGACTGGGCCCTGGCCACCGCTCTGGTCGATGTCGCCGGTGTCGCCGGCCGCGACGAGGAAGCCGCCGCGCTGCTCGTCCCCCTGGTCCGGGCCGACCACCACTGCGACGGTCCGTGGTGCTGCCGCGGTCTCGACCCCGACACGGCGGCCGGTCTGCTCGCCACGATCCGCGAACGCCAGGGCCGCGTCGACGAGGCCGTCACCCTGCTCGGGGGTCGGCAGATCACCTCGGTCAACAGCCGGGACCAGCTCGCCGACCTGCTCGCCCGACACGGCCGGATCGAGGAACTGCGCGCCTACGCCGCGGCCGACGGACACGAGGAAGCCGTACAGCGGCTGGCGGAGCTGTCGGAGGAGCGCGGCGATCCGGAGGACGCGATCGCGGTCTTCACGGAGGCTGTCGGGGGCTCGGGCCGGAACCCGAACCTGGCCTACGGGCTCGCGCGGCTACTGGCCCGGCACGGCCGGGGCGGCGAGGCGATCGAGGTGATGCGTGCCGAGGCCCAGGCCCACCGCGGCGACGACTGGATCCTCCACGCCCTGTCCGAGCTGTGCCTCGACCAGGGCCGCCCTGCCGACGGCCTGGCCCACCTCGACGCCCTCGCCGACCGGCGCGAGGACGAGCAGGAGTGGGAGCTCTTCCGGGTGCGGCTGCCGCTGATCGCCGCCTGCGACGGGGTCGACGCGGCGGTCGAACGGGCCCGGGCCCACCCCGATGGCGGCACCTGGTACGCGGCGGAACACATCGCCCGCCTCCTCGCCGGTGCCGGACGCACCGAGGAAGCCGCCACCGTCCTCCAGCGACACGACCGCCGGTACGGCCACGACCTGGCCGACCACCTCATCGACCTCGATCGCGTCGAGGAAGCCCTGGAGATCCTTCGCCCCACCCGCCCCGCGGCACCTCTCCTCCCGACCACCCACCTCTGGCCCCGGCAACCACCTCTCTGAGCCTCGGCCGGGCCCGGGTCCTCCGCTCTTCGAACCCGAGCGCAGCCCCCGTCTCGTGCGGGTGCTCGACCCCGGAGGGGCGTAGTCGTCACGGGTCGCTTCGGCGTCCCAGGTCTCGGCCACACGGGCAGGCTACCGGCGAGCGGCCTCCGCGTCCCGTGATCGCGGTCCACGGCCGGAGTGCCCGGGAGGACGGACGACGGCCCCGGGGACGTGGTCCCCGGGGCCGTCGCGGGTGGCTCGGTGGCGTTACGCGGGGTTCTTGACGTCCGCCGCGTAGGTGGCGCCGGCGAGGCAGTCGCGGATCTCGTGGCGGGGCGCGGTGCCCGTCCAGCGGAGGAAGCCGCCGGCGCCGGTCGCGCTCGCCATGTCGATGAAGCGGCAGCCGTCGTAGACGAGCTTGCCGGCGGTGGTCGCGGCCGTGCCGGTGGCCACCTCGTGCGAGCCCATCAGGGCGCAGTCGGTGTAGCGGACCATCGGGCCGCGGTCGCCGTTGGCGTTGAAGGCGTAGACGTGCGTGACGGCGTCCGGCGCCCACGACTTGAAGCTGTTGGCGGTGTCGTCGCAGGAGACGAAGGAGATGCTGCCCTTGTACCAGCGGGAGTCGATCACCTTGTGGCCGGTGCCGCGCAGTTCGAAGCGGATGCCCTGGGCGTACAGCCGCATGACGGAGTCCGCGCGGGTGGCGGCGGCCGAGGAGAGCTGGAAGAACGTGCCCGTCGAGGCGGCGTCGGTGAGGATGTAGGAGCCGCCGATGAAGTTCATCGAGCCGCCGCGGTTGTTCTTCACGAACACACCCGCCTTGTACTCCACCTTGCACTCGCGGAACCAGTAGTTCAGGAACTGGTCCTGCTGGCTCGCGCTCGGCGTCATCCCCATGACGAGGAAGGCGTCCGAGTAGGTGCCGCCGATCTGGCAGTGGTCCCAGCCCATCTCGCTGTTGAGGTTGGAGGTGGTGGCCGGGCCGTCGAGGCCGATGCCGCGCTTCCAGCCGCCCTGCCACTCGACGTCGCTGTACCAGGTGTCCTGGACGCCGTGCGTCGCCGAGGAGTAGGCGTAGCAGAAGCTGGAGGTGGCGTTCTCGCTGACGAAGGTGATGCCGGAGATCCGGATGTTCTTGTAGCGCTGGTAGTTGGTCCAGAGCGTGGTGTCGTTCTCGGTCGGCGCGTAGACGATGCGGGTGAGCCGCTTGCCGTAGCCGGTGATCGTGACGCCGTCGACGATGCCGACGCCGACGCCGTCGACGTGGGGGAGCAGCGAGTCGGGCCGGGTCAGCCGGTACGTGCCGGGCGGGATGACCAGGACCTTCTTCGGCACCGCGCCGGAGATCGGGTCGGGCTGGTACGAGGCGAGCACCTCGGCGGCGGCGGCCCGGAAGGCGTCGTCGCTCGGGTTGACGCCGGTGGGGTCGGCGTTCTTGCTGATCACGGAGACGCTGTGCGGGTCGTTGCCCGAGCCTACGGCGTACGCCGGGGTGCCTCCCACGACGACCGCGCCGGCTGCCGCGCCCGCACCGGCCGTCGCCAGGCCGCGGATGACGGAGCGTCTGTCCCTGTGTCCGGTCATTTCATTCCCCCTGTTTGGCGATCTTGAGAAAGACAGCACATGGGATCACGGGTTCGAAGCCGGTGCAAGCGTGGGTCGGGGTCCTCGTCGCTCACGCGGCGGGCGGGTCGGGCGGCCCGGCACCGTTGATCATCCGGTGGGAGCGGGCATACGGTGCGTCTCATGACGACGGTTCGAATCGGTGTGATGTACGACCGCGACTGGGCGCCGGAGGGCCTGCCGGCCTTCGCGCGGGACGCCGAGGCACTCGGGGTGGACGACCTGTGGGTCGTCGAGGACCTCGGGTGGAACGGTGGCGTGTCGGCCGCCGCGGTGGCACTGGCCTCGACGGAGCGTCTGCGGGTGGGCATCGGCATCACGCCCGCGCCGCTGCGCAGTCCGGCGCTGCTCGCGATGGAGCTGGCCACGCTGGCACGGATGTTCCCGGGTCGGCTGGTCGCCGGGGTCGGGCACGGCGTGGCGGAGTGGATGGCGTCCGTCGGTGTCGCGCCGAAGTCGCCGCTGGCGCTCCTGGAGGAGACGATCCGGTCGGTTCGCGCGCTGCTGCACGGCGAGCGGGTCGAACTGGCCGGTCGAGAGGTCCGGTTGGACGGTATCCGACTGGTGCATCCGCCTCTCGTACCGCCGCCCGTGGTCGCCGGTGTGGTGCGCCCTCGCTCGCTGGAACTGTCCGGCCGGGTCGCGGACGGCACGCTGATCGCCGAGGGGCACGGGCCGCGGGATCTGGAGAGGGTACGAGAACTGACCGCCAAGGGTGGCGCGGGGGCCGACCACGACCTGACCGTGCTCGCCTTCTGCTCCGTCGGGGAGGATCCCGAGCAGGTGGCACGGACACTGCGGCCCAGCGTCGAGGGACAAGCGGGCTGGCTGGGTCGCCCGCCGGAGCAGGTCTTCACCGTCTCGGGCCGCGCCGAGGACGCCGCGGGGCGAGTGGACGAGCTGGCGGCGGCCGGAGCGGGAACGGTGGTCCTGCGGGTCGTCGGTGACGACCCGTTGAAGCAGATCGGGAAGGTGCTGGAAGCCCTCGCGGCGAGTGGCCGCACGCCCGCCACGGCTTCTCCCGCCACGGCGCGGGGCGAGGGGTAGGACCCCTCCCCCGGCCGTGGCCGACCGCGATCGACGAACGCGGGCCGGGCAGGGCCGCGGCCCTGCCGCCCCCTCCGCTGCTCCGTCCGGGCCGTGACGGTTCGGCCCGGTCGCCGCGTCGGGCGTTCTACGCGTCGGGCGTTCCACCGGCGTCCGGCCCCGTGCGACGGACGGGCGCCGTCGCGGCGGAGGGGCGGAGGGCTTCGTCAGGCGATCCGCTCGGCTACGAAGACGGGGATCTCCCGGTCGGTCCTGAGCTGGTAGTCCGCGTAGTCGGGAAAGGCCTCGACGGCCCGGTCCCACCACGCGCGCCGCTCCTCGCCGCTCACGACGCGTACCTTCATGTCCCACTCCCGGGTCTCGTCGCGCAGCACGATCCGGGGGAAGGCGACCAGGTTGTGGTGCCAGACAGGGTGCTTCACGGCGCCGCCGTTGGAGGCGACGAGCGCGTAGGCCCCTTCGTGTTCCACCCGCATGAGCGGGGTCTTGCGGAGCTTGCCGCTCTTCACGCCGACGTTCGTCACGAGCACCACCGGCAGGCCCCTCATGGTCGTCCCCTGGGTGCCGCCCGACGACTCGTACAGCTCGACCTGGTCCCGTACCCACTGCGACGGGCTGGGCTCGTAGGTTCCTTCGAGCGGCATGCCGCCCTCCTCTCGTCGGCGGCGACCGGATTCTCCGGAGTGCACCGTTCCGCCTACTCCATCACGGGTGCCGCCCGGGCCGCCAGAAGGGAGCGCGGGAGGACGCCGTGGCAGGGGCGGGCGGCCCGGCGGAGGCGGGCGCGCCGGCCGCGGGCGCTCAGCGGGCCGTGCGGCGCGCGGCGCCCTCGCGCCACTCCCGGCCGATCGACCGCATCAGCGCCGGGTACACCCCCAGGTACCGGAACGGCTTGATGCCGAGCATGTACAGGGAGCCGAGACGGCCGTTGGGCTTCACGAGGACGGCCATCTGGCCCCGGTAGCCGCCGCTTCCGTCGGGGACCCAGCCGATGTGCATGATCCCGTGCATGGTCTTGTTGGCGTACTCGCCGGCCCACTCGTCGTGCGTCTGGAAGACCGAGGTGAAGGGGGCCGAGGCGAGGTCCGGCCCCCGCGGCCCCTCGCGCAGGTCGTCGGGAAGCCGGTCCCGCAGGGTCGGCACCCTGCCGCCGACGCCCGAGTCCGGCGTGTCCCAGCCGAGCAGCGCCCCGAGCTTCCAGCGCACCGCGAAGAGGAAGCGGCCCACGGGGTTGCCGCCGTCCGGGCCCTTCGTGCCGCCCGCCATCTGCTCGACCAGGTAGTGCAGGTCGTCGGGGCCGCCGGGCGTCGGCAGCGCCCACAGGTCCTCGAGCCGGAAGTCGGCGGCGATCGCGTGGATCCGCCAGGGCCGGGACGTGTGGTCGGTCGAGGGAAGACGCAGCGCGTTCATGACGGACCCCTGTCCATACGGTGGCGTATAGATCGAGCATAGCCCCTGTCTATACGGCACCGTATAGTCGGTTCGGAACAGCGCGAGGCGCGAGGGGAGACGGGGCATGGGTGCGATCCGCACGCCGCGGTCCACGTGGATCGAGGAGGGACTGCGGGCGCTGGCCGCCGGCGGACCCGAGGCCGTCCGGGTCGAGGTCCTCGCCCAGGCCCTCGGCGTGAGCAAGGGCGGCTTCTACGGCTACTTCCGCAACCGTGCGGCCCTCCTCGACGAGATGCTCGACACCTGGGAGCGCGGGGTCACCGAGGACGTCATCGAGCGGATCGAGCGCGCCGGAGGCGACGCCCGCGAACGGCTCGGGCGGCTCTTCGACGTCGTCGGGTCGGCCGACACCCCCGTGATCAGCGCGGGTGTCGAACTCGCCGTCCGCGACTGGGCCAGGCGCGACACCGACGTCGCGGCCCGCCTCCGCCGGGCCGACAACCGGCGCATGGACTACCTGCGCGAGCTCTACGGGGCCTTCTGCCCCGACGCGGGCGATGTCGAGGCCCGCTGCCTCATCACCTTCTCCCTGCGGATCGGCGACCACCTCATCGCGGCCGACGACGGCCCGCGTCCCCGCTCCGAGGTGCTCGCCGCGGTCAGGGAGCGGCTCCTGGCCCGACCGGGGACTCCCGAGGACCCGGCCGACCGTCGATAGCACGGAGAGGAGCGCCGTTCCGGCGGTGGCAGGGCGGGCGTGACGCCCACGGTGCCACCGCGGCTGCCCCTACGACCACGACGGTGCGGAACCACGGCTTCGGGGCACACGTTCTTCGAGCACCCGGAGAGAGAAGAGGCCCGGATGGACGGCACGAGCGGGTGGTACTGGTGGGCGGGCGCGGCTGTGGTCTTCGCCGTGACCCTGTCGGTGGCCGTCGTCCTGGCCGTACGGCTGTTCCGGGCGCGCAGGATGCTCGGCGACTCCGGTGTTCCGATGTCGCGCAAGGTGCTCTTCTGGGGGGCCCTGCTCTACCTGGTCAGCCCGGCGGACCTGCTGCCCGACCCCGTGCTCCTCGACGACATCGGAATCCTGCTGGCGGCCCTGCGCTCCCTGCACCGGGCCGGGACGCGGGCGGAGGACGACCGGGAGCCCGGCAGAACGGCGTGACACGGCCGGCGGGACGTCGCCCGGCCGCTCGACGAGCCCGTTCGCCGGTGGGCGAGAATCCTCGCCATGGCAGCCACCTCACCCGCCTCCCGGCTGGTCACCGCGGCGGCTCGGCGACATCTTCGTCCGCTCGGCCTGCGGCAGCGGGGCCGGTCCCGGCTCTGGCTCTGGCTCTAGCTCTGGCTCTGGCTCTGGCTCTGGCTCTGGCTCTGGCTCTGGCTCTGGCTCTGGCTCTGGCTCGACGATCACGGATGGTGGCTCGGTGTGGTCGATTTCTTCTCGCCGCAGTGGAGTCAGGGCAGTGGTCTGACCGTCGGCGTGATGTGGCTGTGGCAGGACGTCGGGCACGTGACGTTCCACGTCCACGAGAAGGTCGAAGGCTCGCGGGAGTTCCGCCACGAGCAGCAGTTCGCCGCCGTCATGGAGGACCTCGCCCACGACGCCGGGAAGCGTGTGGAGGAGTTCAGGGACCGTTTCGCCGATCTCGACGCGGTGGCCCGCGCCCTGCTGAGCCACCCGGTCCGGCGAGATGATCTCCGGGGCAGCTTCCATGCCGGGGTGGCCGCCGCGCTCACCGGCAGGGCGGGCGAGGCCCGTGAGCGTTTCTCCGCGGTTCTGGCCCACGAGCCTGACGCCGACTGGATGCGGGAGCTTCGGCAGACCGCGCGGCAGCTGTTCGATGCCGGTGAGAATGCCGCCGCCGTCCGTGTGTGGGCGAGGGACGCGGTCGTCTCGTGCAGGTCGAAGCCGGCTCTCGGGGACGCGCCGGCCTCCGTGGGCGAGATGCCGGCATAGGCGCGGGCGGGAGGCTCAGCCCGCCCAGCGTCCCGAGAAGTAGGTCACGGCGAGGACGACGGAGAGCGGGGCCGACAGGCACAGCCAGGCGGCCGTCCTCCTCGGGGCGCGCAGTGTCCAGGCGGCGAGGCCGATCCACAGCGGCCACCACAGCAGCGTGGCGCGGGGCACGGACATGTACCAGTACGAGGTGCCCAGCGCCCACAGGCTGAGCGCGACGTAGACGGCCTCGGGCCAGCGGCGGGCCCGTGCCAGCAGGACGACGGCGACGACACCGACCAGCATGGCGACGAGTTCCGCCTGCCACAGGAGCGCGTACGGAGTGGTGTACCCGTGCCCGAAGGCGGCGTCCCAGGTGGTGCCCCAGGACTCCCACGGGGCGTGGAACCGTCGGTACCAACCACGCTCCTGGGCGTGCTTCCACGCCATCCAGTCCCCGGTGTGGCCATGCAGGTACCAGACGTACAGCAGCGGCGGGAGCGCGGGCACCGCCAGCCAGGGGAACAGACGGGTCACGCCCCGGCGGCGGGCCGTGAGGGCGAAGTGGACGACGAGTGCGGCGGCCAGGAAGAGGCCGGTCACGCGGACGGTGGTGGCACAGGCCGCGAGGAGCGCGGCGATCCGCCAGGCGTCCCGGCGGGCGGCGAGCCAGGCCGGGAGGGCGAAGGCGAGGAAGAGCGACTCGGTGTAGCCGACGGCGAGGAAGACCGCGCACGGCGAGACGAGGAGGAGCAGGACGGCACGGCGGGAGTCGGCGGCGTCGGGCAGGTGGTGGCGGGCGACGCGGCCGAGCGCGACGACCGCGACGGCCCCCGCGACCAGGGAGACGGCCAGTCCGGCGGCGATCCAGTCGCCGACGAGGAGGTGCGCCGCCCGCAGGGCGAGCGGGAAGCCGGGGAAGAAGGCCTCCCTGTTGTCCCCCTGCTCGGGGCGGGCGGCGGGGTCCTCCGGGAAGTAGCCGTCGCGGGCGATGTGCAGGTAGTGGCTCCAGTCCCACCGCCCGACGACCGCGGCGAAGGGGTCGGGCACATGGGACTCGGGATCGCCGGGGAAGAGCCAGGCGGTGCAGTAGGCGGTGAGGAGAAGAGCGACGCGGGTGATCAGGTAGAGGCCGAGGACGTCACGGTCGGCGGCGTCGAGGCGGAGCACGGCGGGGCGGAGCACACGGGGAAGACGCGGTCGCCGGAGCGAGGACGGAGGCGGGGGCGGCGGCGCGTCACGTATGCCTGGCGCGTCCCCCGCGCCTGGTGCGTCGCACGTACCCGGCACGTCGCGCGTTCGGTGGGCGTCGCGCGTGCCGTGGACCTCCCGGACGTCCCGGGATTCCTGAAGCCTGTCTTCTGTCGCTGTCACGAGGGGTCCGCAATCTTCCGAGGGCATGACGGGGCGAGGGACGGCCTCGACGCGATGACGGTCCCTGGGGGGCGGCCGGGGTCTACCCGGCGCCTCCTGGCGGGGTGGTGGTCGTGGAGGAACCGGGCCGGGTGGTGCTCGTGGACGTCGGGGTGCCGGCCGGCGGGGAGGTGGTGGCGCCGACGGACGGGGCCTCGGTCGTCGACGGGAGGGTGGGGACCGGACCGGTGGCCGTGTCGGCGGGGGCCGGGCCGGTCACGGACGGGCTCGTCGCGGGGAGCGCCGGCTGGGACGGCCCCGCCAGCAAGGCGCCCAAGGCGACGCCACCGCCGCCCACGACCAGGCACGCCCCTGCGGCGAGCACCGCGAGGCGGCGCCGGTGGACGCGCCGGCCGCGGGCACTGATCTCGCCCGCCGGCGCGTACGTGGCGCGGGCCCGGCCCGCTGCGGCCGCCTGCTCGAAGAGCGCCTTCAGCGGATCCGGGGAGGAGCCGCCGGAGGGGTCGCGGGCGGGTTCCTGCGACGGACCGTGGAAGTCATGCATCGGGTGCCTCCTCGCTGGACGGGTGGGCGGTGCGGGGGCTGCGCGGGTCCTCGACGCGCTGGGCGAGCGCGGCCCGGCCCCGGGACAGGTGGGTCTTGACCGTGCCGGTCGACAGGCCGGTCTCGGCTGCGACCTGGTCGACGCTCAGGTCGCACAGGTAGTGCAGGGCGAGGGTGCGCCGTTGCTGCTGCGGCAGTCCCCGCATCGCCTCGACGAGGACGAGGTGGTCGGGTTCGGGTCCCTCGACCACCAGGGGTGACGCGGCGTCACGCCGCCACGCGTCGGCCGTACGTGTGCGGAACCGCCAGCGGCTGACCGCGAGCCGCCAGGCGACCGTACGGATCCACGCCTCCGGCTGCCCGTCCCGGTCCAGCTGCCGCCGCCGGTTCCAGCCCTTGACGAAGGCTTCCTGCACGACGTCCTGCGCCTCGTGCAGATCGCCCAGCATCACGTACAACTGACCCGTGAGCCGCGCCACCGCGTGGGCGTAGAACTCTTCGAACTCCTCGACCGTCAACGAACGACTCCCGCATCTCCGACTACACCCCGCATACGCCTGCCGGGTGGTCCCCGGTTGACACGGAGACCCCGCGACCAGAGTGATCGTCGTCACGCAACCGGGCCGGCAGGACACGCACCCGGCACCGGCACCGGCGCTGAAGCCGGAGCCCCATCCCAATCCCGAGCCCGGGCCAATCCCGAGCCCGATCCCGAGCCCGATCGAAGGCTTTCGACGAATCTGGTCCAACCAGTTGACCAGTCCCCGGGTGTGGCTCATTCTCATCGCCATGACACAGCAGCCCCTCCGGCGCGAGGCGGTCTCCGACCAGCTCCACGCGGTGCTCCGGGACCGCATCCTGGCCGGGGCCCTCCCCGCCGGCACCCCCCTGACGTCCGAACGCGAGCTGTCCGCCGAGTTCGGTGTCAACCGGCACGCGGTCCGGGAGGCCATCAAGCGCCTCCAGGAGGCCCGGCTCGTCCAGGTCAGCCACGGGGGGCGCACCCTCGTCCTCGACTGGCGCCGGACCGCCGGCCTCGAACTCGCCGTCGGCATCGCCCAGGCCGGTTCCGGCCCCGCCCTTCCGGAACTGGCGCGCGACGCCCTGGAGATGCGCGCCTGCATCGGCGCGGACGCGGCGCGGCTGTGCGCGGCCCGCTGCTCACGGGAGACCGCGAACGCCATCGTCGAGGCCGCCGCCTGCTACGCCCTGTCCGGACCGGACCTGGCGGCCCTGGGCGAGGCGGACATCGCCTGGTGGCGTCTGATCGTGGAGGGCTCCGGCAACCTCGCCTACCTCCTCGCCTTCAACAGTCTCGTCGGCGGGTCCCTGAACGTCGGCGAGGTCCCCATGGACCTGCGCACCGCCGAGCTGCTCGACGTGGACGCCCACGTCCGCCTCGCCGCCCACATCGCGGGCGGCGAGGCGGAGGCCGCCGAGCGGCTCGCCCGTGAACTGCTGGGCCGCAGCGTCCCGTCCGTCGCCCGCGACCGCGCGGGGAGGGGGCGATGATCCCCGCCGTGGTGTACGCGATACCCGCGTTCGTCCTCCTGGTCGTCGTCGAGGCGCTCTCGTACCGCTACCTCCCCGACGACGACGAGCAGGGCTACGAGCTCCGCGACACCGCCACGAGCATGTCGATGGGGGCGGGCAGCCAGGTCATCGGCCTGCCGTGGAAGGCCTTCGCCGTCCTCGCCTACGCCGCCTGCCACGAGCTCGCCCCCTGGCGGTTGTCGCCCGGCTCGGTGTGGACCTGGGTCCTGCTGTTCTTCGCCGAGGACCTGGCGTACTACGTCTTCCACCGCTCCCACCACCGCGTGCGGCTGCTCTGGGCGAGCCACGTCGTGCACCACTCCAGCGTCCGCTTCAACCTGTCGACGGCGCTGCGCCAGAGCTGGACGCCGATGACGACGCTGCCGTTCTGGCTGCCGCTGGCCCTGCTCGGCGTCCCGCCGTGGATGATCCTGCTCCAGCAGTCCTTCAGCCTGATCTACCAGTTCTTCCTGCACACCGAGCGCGTGGACCGGCTGTGGCGTCCCGTCGAGTGGTTCTTCAACACCCCGTCCCACCACCGCGTCCACCACGGCTCCAACTCCGCCTATCTGGACCGTAACTACGGCGGCATCCTCATCGTCTGGGACCGGCTCTTCCGCACCTTCGAGGCGGAGGGCGAGCGGGTGGTGTACGGGCTGACGAAGAACATCGCGACGTACAACCCGCTCCGTGTCGCCTTCCACGAGTACGCGGCGGTCTGGCGCGACGTGCGGACGGCACGGCACTGGCGTGACCGCGCGGGGCACCTGTTCGGTCCGCCCGGCTGGACGCCGAAGGCGGAGGTCTGACACGGCGCCGCTGCTCGCGCTGTTCACCGCCCTGGCCGCCGTCGACATCACCGGCGTCGTCCTCGACGTCCCCGTCCTGGAATGGGCGACGAAGCCGCTGCTGGCCCCGGTCCTCGCGCTGTACGTCCGGCGGATCACCGGCACCCGGCATCCGGCCTTCCTGACGGGCCTCGGCTTCGCCGCCGCCGGTGACGTCGCGCTCCTGTT
Source organism: Streptomyces sp. NPDC056503 (assembly GCF_042794995.1). Taxonomy (NCBI): domain Bacteria; kingdom Bacillati; phylum Actinomycetota; class Actinomycetes; order Kitasatosporales; family Streptomycetaceae; genus Streptomyces; species Streptomyces sp. NPDC056503. The sequence continues at coordinate 6,297 of NZ_JBHTST010000116.1, read as the reverse complement.
CCCCGGACCGGTGGCGTTCGCGACCGGGATCGCCCTCTTCCTCGGCGCGCAGCTCTGCTGGACGACCGCCTTCGTCCGCGCCGGGGCCGTACCGCACCTGAGGCGGCGTCCCCTGCTCTGCTGCGCCTACCTCGCCGTGTGGTGCGCCGCCGTCCTCGCCCTGGCACCGGCGCTGGAACCGGGGCTGGCCGTCGGCCTCTCCTTCTACGGTCTCGTCCTCGTGACGATGGCCTGCGCCGCCCACGTCAAGGGCGCCCGCGCGGCCTGGGGCGGGGCGGTGTTCCTCGTCTCGGACATGCTCATCGGCCTGGGCGCGGCGGGCGTCGACCTCCCCGGCCGTTCCCTCCTCGTGATGCCCACGTACGTGGTGGCCCTCGCCCTGCTGGCCACCGCCTTCACCACCGGGCGCGAGGACCGCGCACCCCTCGACGGGCCGTTCGTGGCGGCGGGGGACACCGCGGACCCGGTAGGCATCCGCGCCCCGCGCTCCTCCCCCGTCCGCGCGCGTGCCCGTGCCACCGTCACGGCGTGGCGCCGGGTGCGGCCAGCACGAAGGCGTGTCCGGCCGGGTCCATGAAGCGGCGCACATCGGTACGCCGGTCCGTCCGGCTGCCGTTGTGTTCGGCGGTCACCGGGCGGGCGCCCAGGGAGACCGCTTCGCGCTCGGCCTCGTCGAGCGCTTCGGGAGCGACGAGGATCCACAGGTGGGACTGCTGCGAGTCCTCCGGACGGGGCCAGCTCGGTGGCGCGTGGCCGGGGTCGCGGTGGACGCCGAGGACGACCCCCTCGGCGCCCGAGACCAGCAGCAGGTCGTGGTCGGCGCCGCTCGGCTCGACGGTGCCGTCGAGGAGGGCGGCGTAGAAGCGGGCGAGGGGCTCGGGGTCGGTGCTGTCGAGGACGAGGACGCCCTTCTTGGATACGGTCATGGCCTTCGTGTGCCCGCTCGTCTCTCTCGCAGACATCGGGCCGCCGGACAGCCCGCCGTGCCCAAGGTCGGCGCCCGCCCACTCGGCTGAGGTCAGGTCAGGTCAGCCGGCGACCGTCAGGCCGGTCAGACCGGCGCGGGTGAGGGCTCGGGCCACGGCGGACGGGTCCGGTTCGCCGCCGTCCGGGTCGCGCACCCGCGCCAGGAGCGCGTCCACGTCCTGGAGCGGTCCGCCCTCCGCCTCCGCGAGGACGCCCTCGGCGTCGGGCCCCCCGTCCGCCGGCGCGAGGCGCTCGACCAGCAGGCGCGCCGCCTGCGCGCGGTCGGCCAGCTCGCTCATGCCGCAGTCCAGGCCGTCGTCGTCGAGGCCGTCCGGGTAGGGGGCGCGGGCCCAGGCTCCGTCCTCGTACCAGTAGACGCAGCCGAGCTCGTCGCCGGACAGCCGGTCGTTCAGTTCGTCCCACGGCAGCCACGCGGGGCCGCCGGCGAGGAGGTCGACGCGGGGTTCGTGCCACCTCGTCCCGCTGGACTCGTCCTCGCCGTACAGCACGTACCGGCCGTCGCCCCTGCGGGACAGCACCCACCAGGTGCAGCCGCCGTCGTCCCGGTGCAGCCCGTCGTCGTCGATCCAGTGGCCGGTGCGGTGCGCGCTCGGGCGGCGTTCGTCCACGCTCGTCGCGCCGAAGGCGGCCACCAGGGCCCAGCGGGCCCACAGCACACCGGCGGGCGGCAAGTCCTCGGGAAGGCCCGGACGGTTGATCGTCATGACCGCAACAGTACGGCCCCGCCGGTCGGTCCGCGGGCCACGCTCGGGGGCGGGCTAGGCGAGACGGGCGTCTCCTGATGGCGTCGGCCCCGGACCGGGTACACGGAAGGAGGCAGCGACCCGTGATCTCAGGAAGGCCTCCTCCCATGCTCATCGACCTGACAGGGCGGACCGCTCTGGTCACCGGCTCCACGCAGGGGATCGGCGCCGCGATCGCCACCGGTCTGGCCCGCGCGGGCGCCCGTGTGGGGGTGAACGGACGCACCGGCGAACGGGTGGACCGGGCCATCGCGGGGATCCGCGCCGAGGTGGCCGACGCGGACCTGGTTCCCGTCGTCGCCGACGTCGCGAGCGAGGAGGGGGCGCGGCGTGCCGCGGACGCGCTGCCGCGGGTGGACGTCCTGGTGAACAACCTCGGCATCTTCGGCGAGGCGGATCCCCTGACGATCGACGACGACGAGTGGCGGCGCTACTTCGAGGTGAACGTGCTGGCCGCCGTGCGGCTGATCCGCCGGTACCTCCCCGGCATGAGCGAGCGCGGCTGGGGGCGGGTGCTGAACATCGCGAGCGACTCGGCCGTCGTGATCCCCGCGGAGATGATCCACTACGGCATGACCAAGACCGCCCTCCTGGCGGTCACGCGCGGTTTCGCCAAGCAGGCGGCGGGCAGCGGCGTCACCGTGAACTCCGTCATCGCGGGCCCCACCCACACGGGTGGTGTCGAGGACTTCGTGTACGAGTTGGTCGACGACGCGCTGCCCTGGGACGAGGCCCAGCGGGTGTTCATGCGCGCGTACCGTCCGCAGTCGCTGATCCAGCGGCTGATCGAGCCGGAGGAGATCGCCGCCATGGTCGTCTATCTGGCGTCCGACCACGCCTCGGCCACCACCGGGGGTGCCCTGAGGGTCGACGGCGGGTACGTCGACTCGATCCTGCCGTGACGTGACCCGCCGGCGCCGACGGTCGGTGGTGACGACCGGCGCCGACGGTCGGTGGTGACGAGCGTCCGCGTCGACGGTCGGCGCCGGCCGGTCGGGGGCGCTCACCAGGCGCGGTCCAGCAAGTCGGCGCACAGGAGGTCCAGTTCCCGTGCGGCTGTGGGGTTCGGCGCGGTGGCGCGCAGGGTGCGGCGGGCCGTGTCCAGCCGGCGGTGCGCCTCCTCGTGGGCCGCGGCGCGGCCTCCGGCCTGCTCGACGAGTGCGGCGATGCGCGCGGCCGTCGCGTCGTCGATCCGCCGGGACGAACACCGGGACGAGGAGAGCAGCGCCCCGAGTTCCCGCGCGGCCGGGCCTCCGTCGGCCAGGGCGGCGAGGACCGGGTAGGTTTTTTTGCTTCGGCGCAGGTCGGCGTGGACGGGTTTCCCGGTCCTCTCCGGGTCGCCCCAGATGCCGAGGACGTCGTCCACCGCCTGGAAGGCGAGACCCAGATGGCGCCCGGCGCGGTCGAGCGCGGTCACGGTCGCTTCGGGGGCGCCGCCCAGGACCGCGCCGAGGGCGAGCGCGCACCCCAGCAGGGCGCCCGTCTTGTGTTCGGCCATCGACCGGTACTCCTCCGGGGCGACCGCGCCGGGCCCGTGCCAGGGCCGGTGCTCGAACCGCAGGTCCTCTGCCTGGCCGGACACGAGGGCGTTCAGGGTGCCGCAGAGGCGGCGGACCGCGGCCGCCGCGTGGTCGTTCCGGGCCTCGGCCAGTCCCGTCACCGCCTGTGCGAGGAGCGCGTCGCCGGCCAGTACGGCAGGGCCCGTGCCGTGGCTCTTCCACACGGCCGGGCGGCGCCGGCGCAGGGCGTCGGCGTCCATGATGTCGTCGTGGAGGAGGGAGAAGGTGTGGACGAGTTCGACGGCCACCGCACCCGGCACGCCGTCGGCCGCGCCCGCCCCGACGGCCTCCGCGCCGAGCACGGCGAGGACCTGCCGTACCCCCTTGCCCTCGGATCCGCCGGGGTCCGGGGTCCCGTCCGTGTCGGCCCAGCCCAGTGCGTACGCCGCCATCTCGCCGGTCCAGGGGTGCAGCCGGCCGACCGCGTCCACCAGCGCGGGCCGGACGAGCGCGCGGCAGCGCCGCAGGACGTCGGCCGCCGAGGCGTCCCGGCCGGGAGGGCCCGAGGGCAGGCCCTCCCGCTCCGTCCCGTGGGCGTCGCCCCGCACGACGGGCGGGTCCGGCCGGGCCGTGGTCTCCGCCGCGTCGACGGGCGGACGGGGCCGGGCCACGGGCGTCGGGAGGGCGCTCATCGCAGGGCCTCCGGGTCGGCCGTCCGCAGGGCCTCGGCCCCGACGTCCGGCAGCGCCGGTCCGCCCGTTCCCGTTCCTGTTCCCGTTCCCGTGCCCGGTCCGTCTGCGGCGGGTTCCGGAAGCGGTCCGATGCCCAGCTCGGCGGCGGCCCCGTTCACCAGCTCCCGGGCGTGGAGCAGTCCGATGCGTTCCAGGGACGTGCGCAGCGCGGCCAGTTCGGCGGCGGTGCGGGCGGCGTCGCGGCCGAGGCGGGCCTCGGTCTTGACCAGCCCCAGCCGCGCCAGCGCGGTGCCGCGCGGCTCGTCCATGGCGCGGAACTCCGCGAGGGCTCCCGCGTACTGCTCGCGGGCCTCCCCGTACCGGCCCGCCCGGTAGAGGACGTTGCCGCGCATCTTGTGGTTGTAGGCGAGCGCGCTCCGCAGCCGTATCTCCCGGCAGGCCTCCTCCGCCCGCGACAGCAGTGCCAGAGCGCGCTCGGCGTCCCCGTCGCGTACGGACACCACGTCGGCGATGCCCCGCAGGGCCCACGCCCAGCCGCGCCGGTCCTCGGCGCGTGACGCCGTCTCCGCCGCCTCCTCGAAGAGGGCGAGGGCCTCGTCGAAGCGACCGGTGTTCCGGTGCATCTGCGCGATGCCCTCCAGCGCCCAGACCGTGTGCCGGGCCTCGCCGCGGTGGCGCGCCTCCGTCAGCAGGCGTTCGTGCAGGCGTGCCACGGCCTCGTAGTCGCCCTGGATGCGTCCGGTCTCGGCCAGTCCGGCCAGCGAGTAGCCCCGGGCGACGACGTCCCCGCCCCGCTCGCCCGCCTCGGACGCCAGTTTCAGCAGCCGGTACGCCAGCCGGAACGCGCCGCGCTGCCGGGCCAGCGTGCCGCCGCTCCACAGCGCCCAGGCCATCGCGCCTTCGTGGCCGGCCGAGCGCGCCGCCCGGTAGCTCGCCTTCCACTCCCGGTCGGCCTCGTCGATCCGCCCGAGCCTCCGGCACGCCTCCGCGGCTGCCAGCCGGCAGCGCGCCACCTCGTGGAGGTCTCCGGACCGCTCGGCCGCGCGGACGCCCCGCAGGGCCTCGTCGAGCACCTCGGGAAGGGACGCGTTCACCGACAGGGACCCCAGGGCCCCCTGGTACTCGGGCGCGGACGCCCTCGTCGGCCGTTCCCCGACCTGACCCGCCATCGGTTCCTCCTTCTGCCTTCCGCCGGCTCGACGATCAAGCCGGTGCGAGGGTCAAGACGGCGTCGGCGGAAGGGGGTTCCGCATCCGGGGCAATGTCCGTCTCGGTGGGGGCAAGGGGTCCGCCTCAAGTGCTACGCACGGTGGTCCGGTCTCCTCATCGAGACCTACGGAACGGTGCCCGCGCGGCCGTGCGCGTGGGTCCCGTGCGGCCGCGCAGCGCGTCGCGCGGGAGGCGGCGGCGGGGCGGGTAGCGTGCCGCCCGTGTCCGAGCACCCGCGCGATCTCGTCGGCTACGGCGCCGAGCCACCCCGTGCCGCGTGGCCGGGTGGCGCCCGTGTCGCCGTCAGCCTCGTCCTCAACTACGAGGAGGGCGGCGAGCACAACGTCCTGGACGGCGACGCCGCCTCGGAGGCCTTCCTGCACGAGGTCGTCGGGGCGCCGCCGGTGGTCGGCGGCCGTGACCTCAACGTCGAGTCGATGTTCGCGTACGGCTCGCGGGCCGGGTTCTGGCGCGTGCACCGGACGCTCGTCGCGCACCGGGCCCCGCTCACCGTCCACGCCGTCGGCAGGGCCCTGGAGCGCAACCCGGAGGCGGCGCGCGCGATGGCCGCGGCCGGGTGGGAGGTGGCCGGGCACGGCTGGCGCTGGATCGACTACCGCGAGGTCCCCGAGGAGGTCGAGCGGGCCGATGTCGCGCGGACGGTCGCGACGATCCGGCGGCTGGTGGGGCGGCGGCCGGTCGGCTGGTACACGGGCCGGACGAGCCCGGCGACGCGACGGCTCGTCGCCGGGGAGGGCGGGTTCCTCTACGACTCCGACGACTACGCGGACGACCTTCCCTTCTACGTCGAGGCGGCGGGCCGGCCGCATCTCGTGGTGCCGTACAGCCTCGACGCGAACGACTTCAAGTTCCTTCTCGTCCACGGGTTCACGACCGCGGACGACATGCTCGCGTACCTCGTGGACACCTTCGACACGCTGCACGCCGAGGGCGCGGAGCGGCCTCGCATGATGAGCGTCGGCCTGCACGGCCGGATCATCGGCCGCCCGGGCCGGATCAGGGCGCTCGACGGCTTCCTTCGGCACGTGGCCGGCCGCGGTGGGGCGTGGCTCGCCACGCGCGAGGAGATCGCCCGGCACTGGCTGGCCGCGCACCCTCCGCCGTCGGGGCGCTGAGCTCCCGCACGGGCGCCGTCGCCCGCCCGGT
>NZ_JBHTST010000115.1:0-27754 GCF_042794995.1 Streptomyces sp. NPDC056503 | reverse complement strand
GGACAGGGGGGCGCGGCGCGGAGAAGGCGTCCCGGCGGCGGCCAAGGGCCGTGAGACCGCCGCCGGGGGTATCGCGGTGAGGGTGCCTCAGCAGGCGCCGAGGTCCTGCCAGACGCCCCAGTCACCGGTGGTGCCGGGGGCCTCGTTCTGGGTCCACCACTTGGCCTTGTACGTGTGGCCGTTGTGGGAGACCTCGTTGCCCGCGTTGTAGACCTGGCCGGCCACGTACGCCGGGGCGGTGCAGCCCGTGGGCGGCGTCGTCGGCGGGGTGGTCGGGGGAGTGGTCGGCGGGGTCGTCGGAGGCGTGGTGGGCGGGGTGGTCGGCGGCGTGGTGCCCGTGCCGGGCTCCACGGTCGTCGTGCCGCGCGCCAGGTCGCCGGCGAGGGCGTACGTGGTGCCGTTGATGTTCACCGTCCAGTTGGAGGGGGTGGACACCGGCAGGTAGTAGTTGAAGGAGAGCTCGACCGTGGCGCCGGGGGCGAGGGTCTGCCAGGCCGGGAGCTTCAGCGAGACCCGGTGGAAGTCGCCCTTCAGGCCGCCCACGTTGGAGCCCGTGTGGTCGCTGCTGATGACCTTGGTGCCGAAGCCGGACTGGTCGGAGGCGTTGGCCGGGGCCGAGGTGCCGTAGTCGAACTGGAACTCCGTGCCGCCGGGCAGCGTGGTGTTCGTCCGGTTGGTGATCTTCACCTTGGGGGTGATCGGGTAGTTCGAGTCGCCCAGCTTGAACTCGGTGAAGGCGGTCTCGATGTTCACGGCCTGGGCCGGCAGCGCCTTGTTGGACTTCTTGGCGCCGTACGGGGTGGCGGCCTTGAACTTGTCGTACATCAGCGAGGTGAGCGTGGAGCCCATCTCGTACTGGCCCTTGGTCGCGTTCCAGGCGTAGTCGCCGGCCAGCTCCCAGATCATGGTGCCGCCGACGCCGCGGTCGACCACGTAGTCGGCCTTGGCGGCCACGGACTGCTCGTCCTCGGTGGAGAGGAAGACCTTCTTCTCCGCGTTCCACAGCCACGGCGCGACCAGGGTCGAGTCGTACTTGCGGGCGTAGGTGCCGGTCAGGGTGGTGTTCGCGGGGAAGCCGTACTGGGTGACGTAGTCGCCGACGATCCCCTTCTCCAGGTTCTTGGCGTGCCACATCGGGTTGGAGCCGGCGGGCGACTCCTTGCCCGCGGTGTCCTTGTCGTGCCACAGGTTGTCGATGCCGACGGCACCGTCACCGCACTTGGTCAGACCGGCGCCGGCCGGGCAGGTGGCCGCGGTGGCCTTGCCCCAGAGACCGTCGGTGCCGCCCTGCACGTTCTTGTGGCCGCGGGTGTAGTAGGGCAGGCCGATGTTGATGCGGCCGGCCGGCATGGAGCCGCGGAAGTAGTGGTAGGCCCAGTCGGTGTTGAGGTAGCCGATGCCGCCGTACTGGGAGGAGCCGTAGACGTTGGCGGCGGCGAGCTCGCCGTCCTTGCCGTCGTCGAAGAGCGAGGCGTTGGGGCCGACGTACTCGTTCCAGGCGCCGTGCAGGTCGTACGACATGATGTTGACGTAGTCCAGGTACTTCTGGACCTGGAAGGTCTCCATGCCGCGCAGCAGGTAGCCGGAGGACGGGGCGGCGACGGTCAGCATGTAGTGCTTGCCGTCGGCGGCGCCGGCCGTGTCCAGCTTCTCGCGCAGGGACTTCATGAGGGCCGCGTAGCCCTGGACCAGGCCCGCGCGGCGCGCGTTGGCGAAGGTCCAGTCGAGCGGGTTGCCCGCGTCCTTCATGGTGGTCGGGTACTCGTAGTCGATGTCGACGCCGTTGAAGCCGTACTTCCGGATGAAGTCGACCGCCGAGGTGGCGAAGGTGTCGATGCCGGCCTGGTTGACCGAGCCGTCGGCGTTGGTGGCCATCGAGTAGAAGCCGCCGGAGTTCACCCGGTCGCCGTTGTCGGCGAAGTAGCCGCCGGTCTCGGCCCAGCCGCCGACCGAGATCAGCGTCTTCACGTTCGGGTGCTGCTTCTTGTACTTGTTCAGCAGGTTGAAGTGGCCCTTGTAGGGGAGGGCCGGGTCCATCTCGGCGCCCGCCACGCCGGGCCAGGTCATGCCGGTGGCGGCGTTGTCCGGGCCGTCCGTGCCGACGGAGAGCTTGTTGTCGCCGCCGATGTGGCCGAAGGCGTAGTTGATGTGGGTGATCTTGTCCCACGGGATGTTGTTGGCGAGGTACGCGGGCTCGCCGTTCTTGCCGGTGCGCCAGCCCGTGAAGTAGCCGATGACGCGGCGCTGGTGGTCGGCGCCCATCTTCTCGCGGCCCTCGGTGTCGTAGACCGAGCAGTAGGGGACGTCGACGCCGGGCGTCTTGTACAGGCCGTCGGGGCGACAGGACTCGTTGTCGGCGGCGTACGAGACGCCTCCGGCGAGCGAGCTGAGCAGCAGTCCGGCGACAGCGGCACCGGACGCGAGCAGCGACGCTCTTCTGGTCGTGGGGGACAGCACGATCGGGTCCTCCTCGGGGAGGTCAAAGAACACGCAACGAACAAGGGGGTGGTACGTGTTGGGCCCGTGGTGTGCGCACACCGGCGGACCGTGCCTCGAAGGTGACACGGACATTAAGAGGACTAGACCAGTGCGTCAATAGGTCTGGACCAACGGAAAATTCCATGGGACCGTGTGAGTCATCGCACAAGGGTCGTGTGCATGACCTTCGGCCGTCCGTGGCACACTGGCCCTGTATCAGCAGCAGCGCACTCCGGGGTCGGTGTAATTCCGAACCGGCGGTATAGTCCGCGACCCGTCCGCAAGCCAGCGGCCGGTTGACCAGGTGAGATTCCTGGACCGACGGTGAAAGTCCGGATGGGAGGCAGTGCGCGGCGGGCGTCCCCCGACAGGGGTGTGCCGGCCGTACGTCCGCTGGTGGCCGCGGTTTCCGACGGCGCACCAGGGACCTCCGGCCGTACCGGCATACCCCCTGCGTAGCGACGTACCCGCTCTCTGTCGTCATCGACAGGCCCCGGAGTCCGTGCCCGAAGAGGCAGGAGGACCCGGTGGACCGGCAGGCCGACATCACCGCCATGCGACGCGCCGTGCGGCTCGCCGCGCGCGGACTCGGCGCCACCAGCCCCAACCCCGTCGTCGGCTGCGTCGTCACCGACGCCTCCGGACGGGTCGTCGGCGAGGGCTGGCACCAGCGCGCCGGAGGCCCCCACGCCGAGGTCCACGCCCTGCGCGCGGCCGGCGAGGCGGCCCGCGGCGGCACCGCCTACGTCACCCTCGAACCCTGCAACCACACCGGCCGCACCGGCCCCTGCGCCCAGGCCCTGATCGAGGCCGGGATCGCCCGCGTCGAGTACGCCGTCCCCGACCCGAACCCGCAGGCCACCGGCGGCGCGGACACCCTCCGCGCGGCCGGCGTCGAGGTCGGGCGGGGCCTCCTGGAGGCCGAGGCCGAGGCCGGGAACCTCGCCTGGCTCACCGCCGTCCGCGCCGGCCGCCCCTTCGTCCGCTGGAAGTACGCCGCCACCCTCGACGGCCGGATCGCCGCCGCCGACGGCACCTCCCGCTGGATCAGCTCCGCCGAGTCCCGCGCCGACGTCCACCGGCTGCGCGCCGAGGCGGACGCCGTCGTCGTCGGATCCGGCACCGCCCGCGCGGACGACCCCCACCTGGCCGTACGCGGCGTCGAGGGCGCCGTGCAGCCGCTGCGGGTCGTCGTCGACACCGAGGCGAGCGCCGTGAAGCCCGGCGCCCGCGTCCTCGACGGTGCCGCGCCCACCCTGATCGCCGTCGCCGAGGACGCCGAGACCTCCCTCCCGGATGTCGTACGGCTCCCCAGGGCGGCGGCCGGCGGCCTCTCCGTACCCGCCCTCCTCGACGCCCTCCACGCGCGCGGCGTCCGCTCCGTCCTCCTCGAAGGCGGCCCCACCCTCGCGGGCGCCTTCCTCGCCGCCGGGGCCGTCGACCAGGTCGTCGGCTACCTCGCACCGGTCCTCCTCGGCGCCGGCCCGAACGCCCTCGCCGACGCCGGAATCACCACCATCAGCGACGCGTTGCGCCTCGACATCACCGAGACCACGCGCATCGGATCCGATATCCGCATCACCGCCACCCCCAAGGGAGCCTGACGTGTTCACCGGAATCGTCGAAGAACTGGGCGAGGTCGTCGCCGTCGAGCAGCTGGAGGACGCCTCCCGCTTCCGGCTCCGCGGCCCCCTGGTCACGGAAGGCGCCCAGCACGGCGACTCCATCGCCGTCAACGGTGTCTGTCTCACGGTCGTCGAGCACGGCGACGGCGAGTTCACCGCCGACGTCATGGCCGAGACCCTCAAGCGGTCCAGCCTCGGCGCCCTCGACGTCGGCTCCCGGGTCAACCTGGAGCGCCCCATGGCCGTCGGCGGCCGCCTCGGCGGCCACATCGTCCAGGGCCACGTGGACGGCACCGGCACCGTCCTGGAGCGGACCCCCTCCGAGCACTGGGAGCTGGTCAAGGTCGGCCTCCCCGCGCAACTCGCCCGCTACGTCGTGGAGAAGGGCTCCATCACCGTCGACGGCGTGAGCCTCACGGTCGTCGAGGTCGGCGACGACTGGTTCACCATCAGCCTCATCCCGACCACCCTCGCCCTGACCACGCTCGGCCTCAAGCAGCCCGGCGCCCCGGTCAACCTCGAAGTGGACGTCATCGCCAAGTACGTCGAGCGGCTGCTCGGCCCGAACGCACGGGAGAACGTCAAGTGACCTGGCTCAACTCCGAGGCGTTCACCGTCTTCGGCCAGCACATCATCTGGTCGGACATGGTCGGGAACATCTTCGGGCTCGTCGCCCTGACCCTCGGCTGGCGCCGCTCGGTCTGGACCTGGCCCGTGCAGTTCCTCGCCGGCCTCATACTCTTCGGCGCCTTCTTCGGGCACCTCACCGGCAGCGCCGGCAAGCAGGTCGTCGTCATGCTCGTGGCCCTCTTCGGCTGGTGGCAGTGGCAGCGCGGCAGGGAGGGCGGCGCCGACGGCCACATCGCCGTACGCTTCGCCACCTGGCGCGAGCGCGCCGCCATGATCGCGGCGGCGGCCGTCGGCACCGTAGCCGTCGCCCTGCTCTTCGAGGCGTTCCCGACCCTCTCCTGGGACCCCTGGCCCGACGCGTACATCTTCGTCGGCACCGTCGTCGCCATGTACGCCCAGGCCCGCGGGATGGTCGAGTTCTGGTTCGCCTGGCTGCTCGTCGACCTCGTCGGCGTCCCGCTGAACTTCGCCAACGGCTACGCCTTCTCCGGTTTCGTCTACGTCCTCTACGGCGCCCTCGTCCTGTGGGGCATGCGCGACTGGTGGCTCCGGACGCGCACCGCCCCCGCTCTGGAAGGAGCCCCCGCATGACCGCCTGGGACCTCGAAGAGAGCCTCGCCCTCGACCCCGTCGAGCAGGCCATCCGCGACATCGCCGCCGGCCGCCCCGTCGTCGTCGTCGACGACGAGGACCGCGAGAACGAGGGCGACCTCGTCATCGCCGCCGAGAAGGCCACCCCCGAGGTCGTCGCCTTCATGATGAGCGAGTGCCGCGGCCTGATCTGCGCCCCCATGGAGCACGACGAGCTGGAGCGCCTCCACCTCCCGCAGATGGTCGAGCACAACACCGAGTCGATGCGGACCGCCTTCACCGTCTCCGTCGACGCGAGCCTCGAACACGGCGTCACCACCGGCATCTCCGCCGCCGACCGCGCCACCACCCTCCGGATGCTCGCGAGCGGCCGCCACGAGCCCTCCGACTTCGTCCGCCCCGGCCACATCTTCCCGCTGCGCGCCCGCGAGGGCGGTGTCCTCGCCCGCCCCGGGCACACCGAGGCCGCCGTCGACCTCGCCCGCCTCGCGGGCCTCCGCCCGGCCGGCGCGATCGTGGAGATCGCCGGCGAGGACGGCGTCATGCTCCGCCTGCCGGAGCTCGTCCCCTTCGCCCGCAAGCACGGCCTGACGATCATCTCCATCGAGGACCTGATCGCCTACCGCCGCTCCGCCGAACCCACCGTCCGGCGCGAGGCCGAGGTCCGCCTCCCCACCGCCCACGGCGACTTCACCGCCTACGGCTACCGCTCCACCGTCGACGGCGTCGAGCACGTCGCCCTCGTCCACGGCGAGATCGGCGACGGCGAGGACGTCCTGGTCCGGGTCCACTCCGAGTGCCTGACCGGCGACATCTTCCACTCGCTGCGCTGCGACTGCGGCCCCCAGCTCCAGGCGTCCATGGAGCGCATCCAGGAAGCCGGCCGCGGTGTCGTCGTCTACCTCCGCGGCCACGAGGGGCGCGGCATCGGCCTGCTCTCCAAGCTGCGCGCCTACGAGCTCCAGGAGCGCGGCCGCGACACCCTCGACGCCAACCTCGAACTGGGCCTGCCCGCCGACGCCCGCGACTACGCGGCCGGCGCGCAGATCCTCGGCGACCTCGGCGTCCGCAGCCTCCGCCTGCTGACCAACAACCCCGACAAGATCGACGCCCTCACCCGACACGGCCTCGCCGTCGAGGGCCGCGAGCCGATGCCCGTCACGGCCGGCGAGCACAACCTCCACTACCTGCGCACCAAGCGGGACCGGATGGGCCACGACCTCCCCTGGCTCGACGGCTCCCCGGCTCCCACCTGCGGCAACCAGTAACCACCCCCGTACGACACCGGCTAGGAGAGACATGAGCGGCAAGGGCGCACCCGTCCTCAGCGTGAAGAACTGCGGCGACCTTCGGGTCGCGGTCGTCGCGGCCCAGTGGCACGAGAAGATCATGGACGGCCTCGTGGACGGCGCCCTGCGCGCCCTGTCCGAACTCGGCATCGACGAGCCCACCCTGCTCCGCGTCCCGGGCAGCTTCGAGCTCCCGGTCGTGGCCAAGGTGCTCGCCGGACGCGGCTACGATGCCGTGGTGGCGCTCGGCGTCGTCATCCGCGGCGGGACGCCCCACTTCGAGTACGTGTGTCAGGGCGTCACCCACGGCCTCACCCAGGTCTCGATCGACACCGGCGTACCCGTCGGATTCGGCGTGCTGACCTGCGACACCGAGGAGCAGGCCCTGGACCGGGCCGGCCTCGAAGGCTCCAGCGAGGACAAGGGCCACGAGGCCGTCACCGCCGCCGTCGCCACCGCGACCATCCTCCGCACGGTGAGCGAACCCTGGCGCTGAGGGCCCCCTGTCCACCCCGTACTCTAAGGACATCATGGCGAACAAAACCTTCGAAGAGCTCTTCGCCGAGCTCAAGCTCAAGGCCGAGACCGGCGACCCGGCCACCTCCCGCACCGCGGAACTGGTGGGCAAGGGCGTCCATGCCATCGGCAAGAAGGTCGTCGAGGAGGCCGCCGAGGTCTGGATGGCCGCCGAGTACGAGGGCAAGGACGCGGCCGCCGAGGAGATCTCGCAGCTGCTGTACCACGTCCAGGTGATGATGGTCGCCCGCGGGATCTCCCTCGACGACGTCTACGCCCACCTCTGAGCACACACCCCACGTCTCCCACCACTCCCAGGCAAAGGAAGCCCACCCCATGCTGCGCATCGCCGTCCCCAACAAGGGTTCCCTCTCCGGACCTGCGTCGGCCATGCTCCATGAGGCCGGCTACCGCCAGCGCAAGGAGTCCAAGGAACTGGTGGTCATCGACCCCGACAACGAGGTCGAGTTCTTCTACCTGCGGCCGAAGGACATCGCCATCTACGTGGCGTCCGGGAAGCTCGACATCGGCATCACCGGCCGTGACCTGCTCCTGGACTCCGGCGCCAGCGCCGAGGAGATCCTGGCGCTGAACTTCGGCCGCTCGACCTTCCGTTACGCCACCCGCCCGGGCACCGCCGAGGGCCCGGAGGACTTCGGCGGCATGACGATCGCCACCTCCTACGAGGGCATCGTCGCCAAGCACCTCGCCGACCAGGGGATCGACGCCTCCGTCGTCCACCTGGACGGCGCCGTCGAGACCGCGATCCAGCTGGGCGTCGCCCAGATCATCGCCGACGTCGTCGAGACCGGCACCAGCCTGCGCAACGCCGGCCTGGAGGTCATCGGCGAGCCGATCCTCAAGTCCGAGGCGATCGTCGTCCGTCGCCACGGCGCCGAGACGGACCACCCGCAGGTCCAGCAGTTCCTGCGCCGTCTCCAGGGCGTCCTCGTCGCCCGCAGCTACGTGATGATGGACTACGACTGCCGCGCCGAGCACCTGGAGCAGGCCGTCGCCCTCACCCCGGGCCTGGAGTCGCCGACCATCTCCCCGCTGCACAACGAGGGCTGGGTCGCCGTCCGCGCGATGGTCCCCGCCAAGGAGGCGCAGCGGATCATGGACGACCTGTACGAGATCGGCGCCCGCGCGATCCTCACCACCGCGATCCACGCCTGCCGTCTCTGATCCCCGCCGCACCACTTCTGGCACCGAGGTACCCCGATGTCCGAGTCGCCCACGCCCGCCCTCCCGGTCACCTTCCGGCCGGGCCGCACCCGCGCCGTCCTGCTGACCGTGGGCGTCGCCATGTTCGCGGCGATCACCGCCGTGGCGCTGATGCTGGAGCGGCTCGGGCCGGGGGAGCGGGCCAGCTTCGTCTTCACCGCCGTGCTCTTCCTGGGCGTCCTGGTGATGCTGAGCCGCCCGAAGGTCGTCGCGGACAGCGAGGGCGTCACGGTCGTCAACATCACCCGCACCCGGCGCCTCGCCTGGGCGGAGATCCTCCGCGTCAACCTCCGTCCCGGCGACCCGTGGGTCTTCCTGGACCTCAGCGACGGCACCAGCCTGCCGGCCCTCGGCATCCAGCCCGGCATCGCCAAGGAGTCCGCCATCAGGGACGCCCGCGCCCTGCGGGCCCTCGCGGACAGCCGCGGCACGGGCGTCGAGACGGCCTGAACCCCGACGCGCCGGTCCGGGGGAACCCCTGGTGCGGGGTCGGGGGGAATCCCGGGCCGTCCCCCATCCGGGGCGTCCCCCCTGCCGCGCGGGGCGTCCGCGTGACTACTCTTGAGGCGGTGGTGCCGAGCGCACCACCGCCTCGCGTGTGCAGGGCCGCCGCCGGCGGCCGGCGAGGCCACCCTTCGACCCGAGGAGTGACTCCCTCCGGCAATGGACGGATCGTCCGGTAGTACCTGCGCCGCCCCCTCCCCCTTCGAGGCGGCGGCATGATCGTCTCTCTGCTGCTCCTTCTGGCAGCCTTCCTCCTCATCCTCGCCAACGGCTTCTTCGTCGCCGCCGAGTTCGGTCTCGTGACCGTCGAGCGCGCGGAGGCCGAGCGGGCCGCGGCCGCCGGTGACCGGCGCGCCCGCACCGTCGTCTCGGCGCTGCGCGAGCTGTCCTTCCAGCTCTCCGGCACCCAGCTCGGCATCACCCTCACCTCGCTCGTCGTCGGCATGCTCGCCGAGCCCGCGCTCGCCGGCCTGCTGCGCGCCCCGCTGACCGCCACCGGGCTCCCCCCGGGCGCCGTCTCCGGAATCGCCGTGGTGATCGGCATGCTGCTCGCCTCGGCCGTGCAGATGGTCGTCGGCGAACTGGTGCCCAAGAACTGGGCGGTCTCCCGGCCGCTCCAGGTCGCCCGCTTCGTCGCCGCCCCGCAGCGCCGCTTCTCCGCCGCCTTCCGGCCGGTGATCGCGCTGCTCAACCGGGTCGCGAACGGCCTGGTCCGCGCCCTGGGCGTCGAGCCCACCGAGGAGCTGGACTCGGTCCGCACCCCCGGCGAGCTGGAATCCCTCGCCCGGCACTCGGCCCGCGCCGGCGCCCTCGAACAGGACACCGCCGACCTCTTCGTGCGGACCCTCTCCCTGGCCGGCCTCACGGCCGAGCAGGTGATGACCCCGCGCGTGAAGGTCAGCGCGCTCCAGTGGGACGCCACGGCGGCCGACGTCCTCAACCTGACGCGTGCCACCGGCCTCTCGCGCTTCCCCGTCTACCGGGACCGCATCGACGAGGTCGTGGGCATGGTCCACCTCAAGGACGCGCTCGCCGTCGCCCCCGAGGCCCGCCCCCGGACCTCGGTCGGCCGGATCGCCGTCCCGCCGCTCCTCGTCCCCGAGTCGCTCCCCGTCCAGGCCCTCCTGGAGCGGCTGCGCCGCGAGCAGCCGATCGCCGTCGTCGTCGACGAGTACGGCGGCACGGCCGGCGTGGTCACCCTGGAGGACATCGTCGAGGAGCTCGTCGGCGAGGTCCGCGACGAGCACGACACCGCCGCCGACGCCCGTCCCGAACTGGCCGTCGCGCCCGCCGAGGACGGCCGCCCCGCCTGGGAGGCCGACGGCTCCTGCCGGGTCCACACGCTGCGCCGGATAGGCCTCGACGTGCCGGACGGCCCGTACGAGACGGTCGCCGGGCTCGTCGCCGACCTCCTCGGCCGGATCCCGGCCCCCGGCGACCGGGCCGAACTGCCCGGCTGGCGGCTCTCGGTCCGCCGGGTCGACCGCTTCCGGGCCGAGCGGGTCCGGATCGTGCGCACCGCCCCGGTGCCGATGGCGGAGGCGGTCCGATGAGCACCCTCCAGCTCCTCCTCGCCCTCTTCCTCGTCCTGGCCAACGGCTTCTTCGTCGGCGCCGAGTTCGCGCTCGTCTCCGTCCGCCGCAGCCAGATCGAGCCCCTCGGCGGGGCCCGCGCCAAGCAGGTGCTGTACGGCCTGGAGAACCTGCCGCGGATGATGGCCGCCGCCCAGTTCGGCATCACCGTCTGCTCGCTCACCCTCGGCGCGGTCGCCGAACCGACCGTCGCCCACCTCCTCGAACCCGCCTTCCACGCCGTCGGCGTGCCGGCCGGGCTCGTCCACCCGCTCGGCTACGTGATCGCCCTCGCCGTGGTCGTCGCCCTCCACCTCGTCATCGGCGAGATGGTCCCGAAGAACCTCGCGATGGCGGCGCCCGAACGGACCGCGCTCTGGCTCGCCCCCGCCCTGGTCGGCTTCGCCCGGCTCTGCCGGCCGGTGACGTCCGCCCTGGGCGCCTGCTCGGCCCTGGTCCTGCGGGCCTTCAAGGTCGAGCCGAAGGACGAGGTGGAGGCCGTCTTCACCAGCGCCCAGCTGGGCCGGCTCGTCGAGGACGCCGGACAGGCGGGGCTTCTCGACCCGGCCGAGCAGGAGCGGCTGGAGGACGCGCTGGAGCTGGGCAGCCGCCCGGTCATCGACGTCCTCATCCCGGCCGCCGCGCTCGTCACCGTCCCGCCGTCGATCACCCCGGAGGAGATCGAGGAGCTGACCGTGCGGACCGGCTACTCCCGCTTCCCGGTCCTCGCCGAGGACCGCCGGCAGACCCGCTTCCTCGGCTTCGTGCACGTCAAGGACGTGCTGGACCTGGAGGAGCGGGAGCGGGCGGTGCCGCGGCAGCTGTGGCGCCCGATGGCGACGCTCCGCGCGGAGCTCCCGCTCGACGACGCCCTCACCGTGATGCGCCGGGCCGCGACCCACCTCGCGCAGGTCGCGGACGGCTCCGGCCGGGTCCTGGGCCTGGTCGCCCTGGAGGACGTCCTGGAGACGCTCGTGGGCGAGGTCCGCGACCCCGCGCACCGGCTCCACCCCGCGCCCGCCGGGTAGCCCGCCGGCCGGGAGGGACCACCCGCGGGGCGGGCCCTCCCGTCGGCCGGCCCGGGTTCAGAACGGGGGTTCCTGCTGGGGGCCGCGGTCCGCCGGACCACGGCCCGACAGGACCTCGCCGTACGCCTGCATGAGGTCCCCGAGCCGCAGCGTGGCCAGGTCCTCGCGGGTGAGCGTGCCCGGGTAGTCGGAGAGCCGCAGGTCCCGGTAGGCGCAGGACTTCTCGTACAGGGTGCGCAGGAAGCGGCCGTTGCCCAGCTCGTCGATCCAGCCCTGCTCGACCACGTGGCCGCTGATCGAGCGCAGCTCGTCCAGGGCCTCCTCGTCCCAGCCGTCGCCGTTCGCCGCGGCCAGCACCTCGCCGATCGCGGTCAGTTCGAGCGGCCGGTAGGAGGGGAAGTCGACCCGGGTGGTGAAGCGGGAGGAGAGCCCGGGGTTGGCGGCGAGCAGCCGGTCCATGCCCTCCGGGTAGCCGGCCAGGATGACGACGAGGTGGTCCCGGTTGTCCTCGGCCCGTTTCAGCAGCACCTGGAGGGCCTCGTCGCCGTAGGCGTCGCCCTTGCTGTAGCCGGAGTTGGAGAGCGCGTACGCCTCGTCGACGAAGAGCACCCCACCGACCGCCGAGTCGATCAGCTCGTTCGCCTTCACCGCCGTCTGGCCGAGGAACTCGCCGACGAGATCGGCCCGTTGCGCCTCCACCAGATGGTCGCCGCCGAGCAGGCCGAGCGCGTAGAAGACCCGGCCGAGGATCCGGGCGACGGTCGTCTTGCCGGTGCCGGACGGCCCGGAGAAGACGAAGTGCCGCTTCGGCGGCTGCACCGGCAGCCCCTGACCCGCGCGCAGCCGGGCCATCTCCAGCTGCGCCGAGAGCGCCTTGACCTGCCGCTTCACCGGTTCGAGCCCGACCATGCCCTCCAGCTCGGCGAGGGCCTCGGCGAGTAGCACCGGATCCGTCGGCCCGGCAGGGAAGCGCGGCGGTCCGGGCTGCGGCGGCACCGGAGAGCTGTGCCGTACGACCTCCGGGGGCGCGGCCGGCACGCCGGGCGGCACCGGTTCGGGGGAGCGGCGCAGCCCGTCGCCGGGGGAGACGGGCTCCGTCTCGGGCCCGGTCACGGTGTCCGTGCCGTCCTGACCGGGGCCCACGCCCACCGGGCCGAGGGCGACGGCGGCGAGACCGGCCTGCTCGTCCATGCCGTCGAGCCCCTCGAAGCCGTCGTACTCGGCGATGGCGGCGAGCCGGGCGGCGGTGTCCATGAACGCCGGGTCGACGCGGTGCACCGCCCTGTAGAGGGGGAGGGCGGCGGCGCTGCGGCCGGTGCCCTCGTGGGCGCGGGCGAGCCAGTAGCGCAGCTCCTTGCGCTGCGGCTGCTCGCTGCGGCAGCGCATCAGGGCCGCCGACAGCAGCGGCTCGGCCTGCCCGAACATCTCCAGGCGCACCCGGGCCATGCCGCCGAAGAGGCCGGCCTCGATGCCCAGCAGCGGGTCGTCGACGAGCGGCTCGGTGTGCCGCACCAGCTGCTCCCAGTCCTTGACCAGGTAGGAGCGGCAGGCGTGCAGGAAGCGGACCTGCGGGTCGGTGTCGACCGGCGGCAGCTCGGCGAGGGCCCGGTCGAGCTCGGGGACGTGCCGTCCGTCGAGCCAGTGGGAGGCGTGGGCGAGCAGCAGGTCGCGGGGGCTCTCCAGCACCGGCTGCACCCACCAGCCCAGCCAGTACCAGGAGTTGAGGGTGCGGCGGTGCCGGGCGCGCTGTTCGCCGAAGCGTTCGCGGCTGCGGTACATGCGCAGCAGCGCGGTGGTGGTGTCCACCCGGAGGGCGTGCAGCCCCAGCCAGGCGTCCGCCATGCCGGGATCGATCCGCACCGCGGCCCGGAACTCCTCCTCGGCCTGCGGATAGGCGCCCATGGTG
The DNA here is from genome assembly GCF_042794995.1 of Streptomyces sp. NPDC056503. Classification (NCBI taxonomy): domain Bacteria; kingdom Bacillati; phylum Actinomycetota; class Actinomycetes; order Kitasatosporales; family Streptomycetaceae; genus Streptomyces; species Streptomyces sp. NPDC056503. The sequence continues at coordinate 14,392 of NZ_JBHTST010000115.1, read as the reverse complement.
TAGGCGTCCACTCCGCGCAGCCAGGCGAGTTCGGCGGGGGCCTGCGGGCCCTGCGTGCCGATGTCCATCGGGTCCCCCACAACCGTCGGCGTATGGACGGGATTTGACCGCACCTGGGGGCATCGTACCTGCGCAGGCGGGGTGCGCTTAAGGAGAAGCGCAAGATCCGGGATCGGTGACCCTCGGTGAGCACGGGCGGTCGGGAAGGGCCCGGCGGAGGGGGGAGAGGGCGGAACGAAGCCCCCGATCACGGGGGAACAACCGGGGGCTTCGCGTCCGCGGCGGCTGTAGAAAAGCCGCACATTGAGAACGTAAGACCTGTAAGCCCCCGGGGTCAAGCGCCCTTGAGGTACTTGCGGAAGCGGAGTTCCGGGGACTCAGTCCCCTGCCATCAGGCCATCACGGTGAGTGATGATCTGGTCCGGGCCCGCCGTCACAGAGGGCCCGGGAAGCCAGTCGTAACCCTCACCCCGCTCCCGTACCAGGGTGTCGGCGAACGGCCGCGACGGGTCTTCGGCGAAATGGCGAGTCTCCGCCACCACCCAGCCGTCCCAGAACTCCGCCTGCTCCGGCCCGTCCCGGTGCCGGCCCCGCTCCCAGGACGCCTCGGCCGCCCGCTCCATCCACAGCAGCCACGCCAGACACGGCCGCAGCTCCCGCCGCCCGGAGCCCACGCCCTCCACCAGCACCACCGGCGCCGGGGGCAGCGCGCGGGCGGGGCCGAAGCCCCGCAGGTTCCAGTCGTACGGGTGGTAGCGCGCCGTCGCGCCCCGCTCCAGCGGATCGAGCACCTCGCCGCGCAGCCGGCCCGTCCACGCGAAGAGCTCCTCGTGGGTGGCGAGGTCGTCGAGCCGGAGCACGGGCGCCCCGCCGAGCGCGGCGGCGAGCCGGCGGGCGAGCGTGGACTTGCCGGAGCCGGCGTGGCCGTCGACCGCGACCAGCCGGACCGGGCCGAGCGAGGGCGGCAGCCGGAGCAGCGCGCGGGCCGTGCGGTCGAGGTCGTCCATGCCGCCAGCGTAGGTCAGGGGTGCCCGCGCAGGTCAGCGAGGTGCCGCCGTCACCGGTCCAGACCCATGTCGATGGCCGCGACGCGGGCCGAAGTGCTGGCGAAGGCCCCGCCGAGCCGGGATAGTGGGCCCGCGCAGCCCGCCCGATCGCCGTCCCGTCCTCGACTGGGGGTCCTCGCCATGCCCGGATCAGCCTCACGCCGGACCGTCCTCGCCGCGGCTCTCGCGGCCGCCGCCGCGGGCACGGCCGGAGCCGCGCCGGCCGCGGCGACCGAACCCGGCGACGCGGAGGCGGACGCCGGCCTCCGGGCCCCCGCGACCGTGGCCAACCACTTCTGGTCCACCTACGCCGACTGGCGCTCCGGGGCCGCCGAGGGCACCCGGGCCGTCTCCGGTCGCCGACCCGGCCTGGTCCTGGACGCACCCCTGGGCCGCACCGACTACACCGACCCGCACACCGGGCGGACCTCCGCCTGGGAGTACGCCCGCTGGACCTCGCCCGCGCACACCCCGGCGGTACCCGCCACCGAGGTGATCGCCTCCTGGAACGCCCACACCCCGGCCGGCACCTGGCTCCAGGTCGAGCTGTCCGGCACGTACTCCGACGCCACCAGGACCCCCTGGTTCGTGCTGGGCCGCTGGGCCTCCGGCGACACCGACATCAAGCGCACCTCGGTCGACGACCAGACCGACGGTCGGAGCAGCGTCTGGACCGACACCTTCGCCGTCGACGACCCGGCGAGCGGCCTCCGCCTCGCCTCGTACCGCCTCCGGCTCACCCTCCACCGCCGCCCCGGCACCACCCTCACCCCCACCGTCCGGCGGCTCGGCGCCATGGCCTCGGACGTCCCGGACCGCTTCACCGTCCCGGCCACCACGCCCGGACCCGCCCACGAGCTGGCCGTCCCGCGCTACTCGCAGAACACCCACGTCGGCCAGTACCCCGAGTACGACAACGGCGGCGAGGCCTGGTGCAGCCCGACCTCCTCCCAGATGATCGTCGAGTACTGGGGCCGGGGCCCCTCCACCGCCGACCTGGCCTGGGTGAACCCCGACTTCGCCGACCCGCAGGTCTGCCACGCGGCCCGCTTCACCTACGACCACCAGTACTCCGGCTGCGGCAACTGGCCCTTCAACGCCGCCTACGCCGCCGCCTACCCCGACCTCAACGCCGTGGTCACCCGGCTCGGCTCCCTCACCGAACTGGAGAGCCTGGTCCGCGCCGGCATCCCGGCCATAACGTCCCAGTCCTTCCTGAAGGAGGAGCTGACCGGCGCCGGCTACGGCACGTCGGGCCACCTGATGACGGTCATCGGCTTCACTCCCGAAGGCGACGTCATCGCCAACGACCCCGCCTCCCCCACCAACGCGGCCGTCCGCCGCGTCTACCGCCGCCGCGAATGGGAGAACATCTGGCTGCGTACGAAGCGGTACGACGCGAACGGCAAGGTCAGAAGCGGTACGGGCGGCATCTGCTACGTCTTCTGGCCCGACAGGCCGGTGGCCGGGCAGCATCGCGCGCTGCGGGCGCTCGGACTGCTGTGAGGGTCTGATCGGGGCGGACCCGGCAACCGCCTGCGCGTGATGATCATGAGATGCGACAGTCGGTCCATGCACAGTGACGAGACCGACGGGCGGGGATCCGTCACCGACCTGGCACGGGAGCGGTGGGGAGTCACGCTGGGCGGAGAGTTCCCGGCGCGGTTCGCGGAGCCGGGGTGGAACCACGAGGAGACCGTCGACCGCCGTTGTCCGGCGTGCGCCGGCGAACTGCACGCCCTGCGCCGACCGTACGAGTCGCAGGGCCGCACCTACCAGTACACGGCGCTCGTCTGCCCGGCCTGCCCCACCGCCTTCACCCTGGCGGACCTCGGGGCGAAGCGGTTCGACGAGCTGACCGACGCCGTGCCGCGCCGGGCCGGGCGGACGCCCCGGGTCCGCCCCGAGGGGCGGCCGGGACCCACCGTGACCGCGGTCGTCAGGCTGCCGGCGCAGACGCGTCCGGGGGCGGGCGCGGGCCGCGGCCCGGTGTGGCCCGAGGACCTGGTCGTGCCCGACGGGACCGAGCGGCGCGCCTTGTCGTGGTGGAAGGTCGCCGATCCCGCGTGGCGACCCGCCGAGGCCGAGCTCACGGCGGCCGAGGACGTACGGGTGATCCTCCCCGAGGGCCCGGAGTACGAGGGGCTGCGGACGTGGCTGGGCGAGCGTGACGTCCCGTACCGGGTCAGCCGCTACTGGGAGGAGGCCGGACGGGTCGGCACGGTCACCGGGACCGGCGGCCGTACGGAACTGGTCGCGGCCGGTCCGGACGGCGCCGCCCCCGCCGCCGGGCCCTGGGCGACGGCGGCCCGGGACGCCTTCGCCGCCCAGTGGGACGCGCTGGACGAGCTGCCGGACGTCGACGGCGCCGGCTACGTCCCCGTCGGTACGCTCGTGCCGGACGAGTGGGTGGGGCTGCTGCCGCACCCCTCGTTCAACCCCGTGCAGGCCGCCGCCGTACCGGCGGTCCTGGAAGGCACCGGACATCTGGTCGTGGTGGCGCCCACGGGTGCCGGAAAGACCCCCATCGGGATGGTCGCCGCGCTGGAGGCGCGCTCCCGCGGACGCAAGGCGGCCTGGCTCGTGCCGCAGCGCTCGCTCACCGACGAACTCGACCGAGAGCTCCTGCTCTGGCGCCGCCACGGGCTGCGGGTGGTGCGCCTCACCGGCGAGGCGGCGGTGGACACGGAGCTGATCCGGTCCGCCGACGTCTGGGTGGCCACCACCGAGAAGTTCGAGGCGATCTGCCGCGCGGGCTCGCTGCGGGACGCGCTCGACGAGGTCGGCTGCCTGGTGGTCGACGAGATCCATCTGCTCGGCGACCCGACGCGCGGAGCCGTGCTGGAGGCGCTGCTCGCCCGCGTACGGGAGGACGGCGCGGCCACCCGGATCGTCGGCCTGTCCGCGACGGTCGCCAACGCGGACGAGGTCGCCCGGTGGCTGGGCGCCCGCCTGCTCCGCACCACCTGGCGGCCCACCCGGCTCACCTGGCAACTGCCCCTGCTGCGCCCGGTCGACGAGACGGACCGGGCGGGGCGGGCCGCCGTCCGCACCGAGGCCGCCGTGCGCATCGCCCGGCGGGTGACCGGCGACGGAGGCAGCGTCCTCGTCTTCCGCGGCAGCAAGCGCGGGGTGCGGACCACGGCGCTCGCGCTCGCCGCCGACCGGGGCGTGCCCACCGCCGGCGTCGACGCCGACGACGCCGAGGCGGTGGAGCGGCTGTGCGCCAAGGCGGGCGTACGGCTGCACTACCGGGACTGGCCCTACAAACGGGAGGCCGAGCAGGCCTTCCGCGCGCACGAGGCGGACGTCCTGGTCGCCACCTCCACCGTGGCGGCCGGCGTCAACCTGCCCGCCCGCGCGGTGATCGTGTGCGACACCACCCTCGGCCTGGACCGCGTCGAGGTGTCGATGGTCCAGCAGATGTTCGGGCGGGCCGGGCGCATCGGCGCCGGAGAGCGCGAGGGCTGGGCCTTCCTGCTCACCGACCCGGCGGAACGCCCGCACTGGCAGGCCCGGCTGGCCGCCGGGTACACCGTGCGGTCGCGTCTGGACGAGCACCTGGCCGACCACCTCCTCGCCGAGGCCGTGCAGGAGCGGCTGTCGACCCTAGGGGAGGCGGAGCGCTGGTGGGCCGGGACGTTCGCCGCCCACCAGGGCCACGACAGCGTCGAACCGCTGCACGAGGCGGCGGAGTTCCTCGCCGCGGTGGGCTGCCTGCGGCCCGGCGCTCCCGAGGACCGGCTGGAGCCCAGCGCGCTGGGCCGGCTCACCAGCCGCCGCATGGTCGACACCACGCTCGCCGACGACCTGGCCACGGCCCTGCGGCGGGCTCCCGTACCCGGGGACCCGGCCACCGCCGAGCGCCTGCTCACGGCCCTGCTCAGCACCCACCTGCCCGTCCTCGAACAGGCGCCCTTCACCGAGCGGGGCAAGGCCGCCCTGCGCCGGGTGCTGCGCGAGGCCGAGCACGCGGACGCGTCGCCGGAGGATCCCTGGGGGCTGGGCCCGGCGGCGGGCGACGACGAACAGCGACCCCAGGCCGGAGACCTGGCCCGCGCGGTCCTGCACCTCGCGGCGGCCCGTCCGTGGCTCTTCCGCGGCCGCCCCGCCTACGTCCTCGGCATCCCCGTGGACTCCATGACCGGCATCCTGGAGGAGGCCCAGCGCTATCTGGCCTGGCTCGGCGCGCAGGGCCCCCTCGGCACGGTCCACCCCTGGGCGGCCGTCGTCGCCGCCGACCTCGCGCTCCGCGTCCGCTGGCGCGCCCTGGGGGCCGGCCGAGGGGCCGGACGCCTCCTCTGGATGTGCGAGCGCATGGCCACGGCACCGCTCGCCCCCGGCCTCGTCCCCCGCATGTGGAACGCGGCACGGGCCCGGGGCGTCGACGCGCCCGACTGGAGCGGCACGACACCGCCGACCGACTGCGCCCTGCCACCGGACCGCTACCGCGCCCTCCTCGCGGAGCGCGCCACCGGCGTCCTCCTCACCCTCCAGGGCGACGAGGTCCGGGTGCGGGCCCCGCGGGGGGCGGTGATCCGCCTGTGGAACGGGGCGACGACGACACTGCGCCACGCCGACGGCGAGGAGACCACGCTGCCCCTGCCGCCGGCCGACCCGGCCGACGCGTCGGCCGGGCGTCGCGGGGCGGCCGTCTTCACCCGCGGCGACCGCCTGGCGGCGGGCGGGCTCGAAGCGTACGCGGCGGCCCGCGCCTGACGCGTCCGCCGATCCGTCCCGTACGCCGGCCCGCTCCGTACGCCGGCCCGCCCCGCTCGCGCCTCCGACACGGACGTCCGCCTGGTCGCGGGCCCGGGATGGGATCAACCGGACGGAGGCGTCCCCGAGCGGGAACGTGGCGTCCGGCACAGCCGCGTCCACCGCCCGTACGGCCCCGGTCGGCCGACTCCCGTGCGGCGCGCGGCGCTTCGGGCGGCCGGGGCGGTCCCGGACGTCCGGGGCGGGGGCGGAGGTGTGAGGGACGTCTCTGGTGAGGGCGTGCGCGGGTGGCTCATGGTGGTGGGCATGAGCGCCACCCTCACCTTCGCGGCCCGCCTGTTCTCCCGTACGCGCACCGGAGGCCCCAAGGACGACCGGGGTCCCGAGCTGCTGGAGCACGTCCTCGGCTGGACCCTCGTCGTCCTCCTCGCCGTCCTCGTCACCCGCGCGGGTCTCATGTGACCCGGCGGGTGGTCATCGGGCGCCGCCCGGGGGGACCAGGACGCCGCTGACGCGGACGGTCCGGTCCGCCCAGACCGGGCCCGCGGCGAGCCGTGTCCACTCGGCGTCCCGGCGCCCGGGCAGGGTGCGGCCCTGGCTGGCCCAGAGGGAGTACAGGGCCTGGTAGATCGGCGGGTCGGGGTGGACCTGGACCGGGACCGGCGCGGGCGTCGGCAGGGTCGCCGGTACGGGCACGGGTGCGGGCACCGGTGCCGGTACGGGCGTCGGTACGGGCGTCGGTACGGGCGCCGGCGCGACGAGCGTGGGCGTGGGGGCGGGCGGGGGAGTCCGTTCCGGCGCCGGGGACTGCGCGGGAACCGGTGCCGGCGGGGTGCCGTCGGGGGCCGGGCCGGAGAGGTCCGAGGCCTCCGGAATCCATTGAGGAACCGATTCTTCACCGTGCGGTTCGGCCTGCCGATGCCGACCGACTCCGCTGGGTGTGGAGTACAGCGTGGTCATGCCCGAATCAACGCGCCCCGGGTCCGCCGGGTCACCGCCGGAGGGAATCGGGCGCCAGTTCGCCGCTTACCCTCGGGCCCTGACCGCTCAGGCGCCAGGTCCCCGGGTTGCTCAGGCGGCAGGTCCCCGGGCCGTCTGCCGCCAGGTCCCCGGGCCGCTCAGGCGGCAGGTCCCCGGGCCGCTCAGGCGGCAGGTCCCCGGGCCGTCCGTCGCCGGATCCCCGGGTTGCTCAGGCGGCAGGTCCTCGCCGCGCCCGCCTCCCGTCCTCGCCGCGCCGGCCTCCCGCCCTCCCCGCGCCCGCCCCGCTGTGCGCATCGCACGCCTCTGGTCCTCGCCGCGGTGTCTGACGTACCGTCAGATCATCTTCGAGGACCAGGAGGTCAGCCGTGGACGACGACCGGCCCGTCGCGCTCGACGAATACCCCGTGCACCAGGCTCCGCTGTCGATGAAGCACCACGTCAGCGGCGACCGGAACGCCTACGACCGCTGCATCTTCCACGTCTTCGACCACGCCGGCCGCGCCCTGCTCATCGCCGGGCTCGGCGTCTACCCCAACACCGGGGTGGTCGACGCCTACGCCACCCTGCGCGTCGGCGACCGGCTGCACGCCGTCCGCGCCTCCGACGCGCTCGGCGACGACCGGATGCGCCTGGAGGTCGGGCCGCTGCGGATCACCGTCGACGAACCCCTCCGCCGCTTCACCCTCGGCTGCGCCGCCGACCCCGCCGACCCCGACGGACTCTCCTTCGACCTCACCTGGACCGGTGACTTCCCCGCCCTCTGGGAGCCCCACCACCTCCAGCGCACCGGCGGCCGGCTCACCCTCGAAGGCCGCCGCTTCGTCCAGGCCGGCCACTGCGCGGGCGTCATCACCGCGGGCGGCGAGCGGTTCGAGGTCACGGCGGGGGAGTGGACCGGGACCCGCGACCGGAGCTGGGGAGTCCGCCCGATCCCCGGCGAGGAGCCCGGCCGGGCCGCCGAGTCCCGCCCCGAGGGCTTCCACTGGCTCTGGATACCCATGCGCTTCGACGACCGCTTCGTCATGGTCGTCGCGCAGGAGGACGCCGACGGCTACCGGACGCTCAACCAGGCCCAGCTCGTCCGCGAGGGCCGGCGGGACGCACAGCTCGGCTGGCCCCGCACCGAGATCGCCTACCGGCCCGGCACCCGCCACCCCGAGAGCGCCGTCGTGCACCTCGCCGACCCCACCGGCAAGCCCCTGGAGATCGGCGTCGAGGTCCTCGTCTCCTCCCCGCTCGCCGTCGGGGCCGGCTATCCGCCCGCCGACGACTGGCAGCACGGCACCTGGCAGGGCCGCGACTGGACCGACCGGCGCGTCTACGACCTCTCCGACCCCGCCGCACACCCCCTCGCCGCCTACGGCGTCACCGACCACTCCGCCCGCTTCACCCTCGACGGCCGCACCGGCCACGGGATCTTCGAGCACGGCTCCTTCGGCCGCCACGACCCCAGCGGTTTCACCGACTTCACCTCCACGGCCCGCTGAGCCGTCACACCCCGTCGAGCCGTCCCGCCCCGTCGAGCTGTCCCTCTCCATCGAGCGGTCCCTCTCCGTCGAGCCGTCCCGCCCCGTCGAGCGGACCCTCCCCGCCGAACCGTCCCCCTCCCCGCTGAGGAGACCCGTATGGCCACCGCGCCCCGTCCCCGCACCACCACCCGCGAGCCGGAGGAGCTGGCCGCCCGGCTCACCGCCTGGCTCGGCCGCAGGCTGCCCGGCGCCACCGTCTCCGGGCTCGCCGTGCCCGGTTCCAACGGCATGTCGAGCGAGACCCTGCTCTTCGACCTGGAGCACCCGGACGCCCCCGTGCGCGGCTGCGCCCTGCGGCTGGCCGCCGACCCCGCCGCGTACACCGTCTTCCCCGTCTACGACATGGCCCGCCAGCACCGGGTGATGGGGCTGGTCGCCGAGCACACCGACGTGCCCGTGCCGCGCGTGCTCTGGCTGGAGGAGGACCCGGAACCGCTCGGCGCGCCCTTCTTCGTGATGGCCCGCGCCGAGGGGCGCGTCCCGCCGGACGTCATGCCGTACACGTACGAGGGGAACTGGCTGCACGCCGCCTCCGACGCCCAACGGGCCTCTCTGGAGGCGGAGTCGGTGGGGGTGCTGGCCCGGCTCCACGACCAGTTCCCGGCCGAGGAGGCCGAGTTCCTGCTGGCGGAGGGGGAGGGAAGCCCGCTGCGCCGTCATGTCGACGCCCAACGGGCCTACTACGCCTGGGTGGTGGAGGGGCTCGCGCCCTCACCGCTCATCGAGGCCGCCTTCGCGCGCCTGGAGGAGCTGTGGCCGGACGAGGAGGGGCCGGCGGTGCTCTGCTGGGGCGACGCCCGGATCGGGAACATCGTCTACGACGGCTTCGCCCCCGCCGCCGTCCTCGACTGGGAGATGGCGGCCTGCGCGCCCCGCGAGGTCGACCTCGGCTGGACCGTTTACCTGCACCGCTTCTTCCAGGACCTGACCGTGAGCTTCGGCCAGCCGGGCCTGCCCGGTTTCCTGTGCCGCGAGGCGATCGAGCGGCGGTACGCCGAACTGACCGGGCACGCCCCGCGCGCGATGGAGTTCCACACCCTGTACGCGGCGCTGCGGCACGCGATCGTCATGCTGAGGATCGCGTACCGCCAGGCGTACTTCGGCGAGGTCGAGGTCCCCGAGGACCCCGACCGGCTCATCCTGCACCACGCCACCCTCGCGGCGATGGTGCGGGGAAGCTACTGGACCGGGGTGGGCTGACCCGGGAGCCGTCAGGCCGCTCGGCGCAGCTGCTCCGAGCGGATCGGCCGCGAGCCGGGGCCGCCGATGTGCGAGAACGGCTGGGTCCGCCAGTCGAGCCCCTGGGGCAGTGTCAGCAGGAGCGCGGTGTCCTGCTCCTGGACGCCGACCCCGGCGTCGGCGGAGTCCGCCTCGTCGGCGGACCGGCCGGTGCCCGGGCAGACCGTCAGGGTGAAGGGGCTCCACGGCGACGGGCAGAGCGCGTGCTCGGGCAGCGCGTCCTCGTCGGCCAGCAGCGCGATCGGCTGATCGCACTCCGGGCACACCACCCGGTACATCTCGAACGTGTCGTACGCGTCGAACTCGTCGGACGGCTCGACGGAATCAACGGGCTCCTGCATGGAGAATCTCCCCCTCGGACGGGTCGGCCGATACTGTGCGGCCGGAACCACAGCAAGCCCTTCCCATGCGGAACTCCGCATAACCGTGAGCGGACCCGTGATGCCCTGCGCAAACCTGTGGCGTTCGTCACATGCCTGTCGCAGGTGCCCCGTGAGCGCCCATAGCGGTCTATAAGACCTGCACCCGGCTGGGCCCGGGACCCTTCGGCGCAATAGGGTCGGCGCATGGAGGAGCTGGATCGTCAGATCGTCGAGTTGCTCGTCAAGGACGGGCGCATGAGCTACACCGACCTGGGCAAGGCCACCGGCCTGTCCACGTCGGCCGTGCATCAGCGCGTCCGCCGCCTGGAGCAGCGCGGAGTCATCCGCGGCTATGCCGCCGTCGTCGACCCCGAGGCGGTGGGTCTGCCGCTGACCGCCTTCATCTCGGTCAAACCCTTCGACCCCAGCGCCCCCGACGACACCCCCGACCGGCTCGCCGACATCCCCGAGATCGAGGCCTGTCACAGCGTCGCCGGTGACGAGAACTACATCCTCAAGGTCCGGGTCGCCACGCCCCTGGAGCTGGAGCACCTGCTCAGCCGGATCCGCTCCCAGGCGCACGTCTCCAGCCGCACCACCGTCGTCCTGTCCACCCCGTACGAAGCCAGGCCGCCGCGCATTTAGCCTGGTCGCATGAGCGAAAGCCTGAACCCCGGCGAACACCGGACCGTGCTCCTGCGCGGTGGAGAAGTCCACAGCCCCGCCGACCCCTTCGCCACCGCCATGGTGGTGGAGCGCGGCCACGTCGCCTGGGTGGGCGAGGAGGGCGCCGCCGACGCCTTCGCCTCCGGCGTGGACGAGGTGATCGACCTGGAGGGCGCGCTCGTCACCCCGGCCTTCGTGGACGCCCACGTCCACACCACGGCCACCGGCTTCGCGCTCACCGGCCTCGACCTCTCCTCCGCCGCCTCGCTCGCCGAGGCGGCGGAGCTCGTCCGCGCCCACGCCGCCGCCCGCCCCGGGGACCGCATCCTCATCGGGCACGGCTGGGACGCCTCCCGCTGGCCCGAGCGGCGCCCGCTCACGCGCGAGGAGCTGGACGGCCTCACCGGCGGCCGTCCGCTCTACCTCACGCGGATCGACGTCCACTCGGCCGTCGTCACCACCGCGCTGCTCGACCTCGTCCCCGGCGTACGGGACCTGGACGGCTTCCACGGCGGGCGCGCGCCCCTCACCGGCGACGCCCACCACGCGGTCCGGGCCGCCGCCTTCGCCGCCGTCTCCCCGGCCCAGCGCGCGGAGGCCCAGCGGGCCGCCCGCGCCCACGCCGCCTCCCTCGGCATCGGCACCCTCCACGAGTGCGGCGGTCCGCAGATCTCCTCCGAGGACGACTTCACTGGCCTGCTGGACCTCGCCCGCGACGAGCCCGGCCCCCGCGTGGTCGGCTACTGGGCCGACCTCGACGTCGAGCGGGCCCGCGCGCTCGGCGCCCTCGGCGCGGCGGGCGACCTCTTCGCCGACGGCTCCCTCGGCTCGCACACCGCCTGCCTCCACGAGCCGTACGCGGACTCCGCCGGCCACACCGGCGCCGCCCACCTCGACGCCGCCGCGGTGGCCGCCCATGTCGCGGCCTGCACCGAGGCGGGTCTCCAGGCCGGCTTCCACGCCATCGGCGACGCCGCGGTGACCGCCGTGGTGGAGGGGGTCAGGGCGGCCTCGGAGAAGCTCGGCCTGGCCCGGGTCCGGGCCGCCCGGCACCGCGTCGAGCACGCCGAGATGCTCACCCCGGAGACGGTCGCCGCCTTCGCCGAGCTCGGCCTCACCGCCTCCGTCCAGCCCGCCTTCGACGCCCTGTGGGGCGGGGAGGAGGGCATGTACGCCGAGCGCCTCGGTGCCGAGCGGGCCCGCACCCTCAACCCGTACGCGTCGCTGCTGCGGGCCGGTGTGCCGCTCGCCTTCGGCTCGGACAGCCCCGTCACGCCGCTGGATCCGTGGGGGACCGTCCGGGCCGCCGCCTTCCACCGCACCCCCGAGCACCGCGTCTCGGTCCGGGCCGCCTTCACCGCCCACACGCGCGGCGGCTGGCGCGCGGTCGGCCGGGACGACGCCGGCACCCTGGTGCCGGGCGCCCCCGCCGACTACGCGATCTGGCGGACCGGCGAGCTGGTCGTCCAGGCGCCCGACGACCGGGTGGCCCGCTGGTCCACCGATCCGCGGTCCGGAACGCCCGGTCTGCCTGATCTGTCCCCCGGGCTCGAACTGCCCGTCTGCCTGCGGACCGTTGTGTACGGACAGACGGTTTTCGTACGGCCGAACGAGTGATGTCGGGTTGACGGCCACCCGGATGTACGCACCACGGGTTCGTTCCCGACCTGCGGATCTTCCCGCCCTGCCTGCGGCTTCTCCGGAACCTCGCAGGTCAAACGGGTGTTGACAGCCGACCGCCATGGCCGGGTAGGTTCTCCCGCGTCCACCACAGGACGTCCGACCGGACCGGACCTCCTCGCCCACGCCGACCGCCGCCCGCGCCTCGGCCGCGAGGGAAGGTTTCACCGGCGGAAGGTGCGACCCGGGTGGGGCCCGGACGTTCAGTAGACAACGGCCTTGTGTCGATCCGCAGCCGGCGGGTCCCGGGTCGGACCGAAGGACGTCGGGCCCCGCACCGCACGCCGCCCGACGCGGCCCCGGCACAATCCCGGCGCAATCCCCAGCGCACTCCCCGGCGTGACCCCGGGTCGCGGTCACTGGGGGCAGTCTCACACCCCGCAGGACCAGACCACGCCGGAGACCTCGCTAAGGTGGGGGCCTGTGTCTGTATCCGAAGGGGCAGTAGTGAACGACGGTGGCGTGAGGCGTTACGGCCCGCTCGGCAAGGCTTTGGTGATCATTCCGACCTACAACGAGGCGGACAACATCAGGCCGATCGTCGCGCGCGTACGGGAGGCCGTCCCGGAGGCGCACATCCTCGTCGCCGACGACAACAGCCCCGACGGCACCGGCAAGTTCGCCGACGAGCTCGCGGCGGACGACGACCACGTCCACGTCCTGCACCGCAAGGGCAAGGAGGGGCTGGGCGCCGCCTACCTCGCCGGCTTCCGCTGGGGCATGGAGAACGGCTACGAGGTCCTCGTCGAGATGGACGCCGACGGCTCCCACCAGCCCGAGGAACTGCCCCGGCTGCTCACCGCGCTCAAGGGCGCGGACCTCGTCCTCGGCTCCCGCTGGGTGCCCGGCGGCCGGATCGTGAACTGGCCGAAGTCCCGCGAGTTCATCTCGCGCGGCGGCAGCCTCTACTCCCGCCTGATGCTCGACGTCCCGATCCGGGACGTCACCGGCGGCTACCGCGCCTTCCGCAAGGAGACCCTGGAGGGCCTCGGCCTGGAGGACGTCGCCTCGGCCGGCTACTGCTTCCAGGTCGACCTCGCCCGCCGCGCCGTCGCCGCCGGCTTCCACGTCGTCGAGGTCCCCATCACCTTCGTCGAGCGCGAGATCGGCGACTCCAAGATGAGCCGGAACATCGTCGTCGAGGCGCTCTGGCGCGTCACCGGCTGGGGCGTGACCGCCCGCGCCGAGAAGCTCTCCAGGGCCCTGACCCGCAAGAACGCCTGACCCTCCGGGGCCGTCGCCCGCGGTCGTCCGCCGACCCCGGGCACCGGCCCCGCGTGCGTTGCCCACGCCGCGCGCCGCAGGCGGCACACGGCCGACGGCCCGGTCCGGCGTCGTGGCGCCCGGCCCGCGACCGGCGCCCCGGCCCCGGGCGGGACCCGGCCCGGACCCCGGCGGGACCCGCCCCGGCCCCGGGCGGTCCGGGTTGATCTTTTCCTTACGACGTTTTCGCGGCGGGGCAGGCACACTGGAGCGCATGACGACCGGCGCAACGCCCCCGCAGACCCCTCGGCGCTCCCGGGCGCGCACCCTTCTCCCGCTGGGCGTGGCCGCCTGGCTGGTGGTGGAGATCTGGCTGCTCACCGTCGTGGCGAACGCGGCCGGCGGGCTGACCGTGCTGCTCCTGCTGATCGGCGGCGCCGTGCTCGGCGCGGCGGTGATCAAGCGGGCCGGGCGCCGGGCCTTCGCCAATCTCACCTCCACCTTCCAGCAGGCCCAGGCCGCCGCCCAGAGCGGTACGGCCCCGACCGCGGCCGACCGGAAGGGTGCCGAGGACCGCAACGGGTTCCTGATGCTGGGGGGCCTGCTGCTGATGATCCCCGGGCTCGTCTCCGACGTCGCCGGGCTGCTGCTGCTCGTCCCCCCGGTCCGTACGGCCCTCGGGCGCGCCGCGGAGAGGGCGGTCGAGCGCCGGATGGCCGCCGCGGCGCCCGGAAGCCTCCAGGACGCCTTCCAGCAGGCCCGTATCCACCGCCCGGACGGGAAGGTGGTGCAGGGCGAGGTCATCCGTGACGACGCTCCCCGGGGGCCGTACGGCCCGGCCGGTGACCCCCGCCCCCCGCTGACGCCCTGATCCTCCGCCGCGAGGGCGGCCCTGGGGCGGGGGGGGGGCGGGCGCCCCGCGCCCCCCCCGGCAGGGTTAAACAAAAACGAGCCCCCCAGGCCGCAA
>NZ_JBHTST010000114.1:0-27780 GCF_042794995.1 Streptomyces sp. NPDC056503 | reverse complement strand
GCCGCCGCGGCCATGGGCATCGGCGCCGGCGGCACCATGCGGCAGGAGGTGTACCAGGACGACCGCAAGCCCCGCGACTGGTCCGACACCCCCGAGGCCCGCGTCTTCGTCCACCTGGTGACCCCGCCGGAGTGGCGCCGCATCACCGGCGAGGAGCCCCCGCCGTCCCCCGCCGACCGCGCCGCCTACACCCGTGCGGGCCTCCCCTGGTACGACTACGACGACCCCGACGGCACCGACCTCGCCCCCTCCGGCACCCTCGCCGACGTCAAGCCCGTCGGCGAGTGGCTCGGCGACGACCTCGACCCGTGGGCCCCGCCGGCCCCGCACCAGATCAAGCCGCTCGGCCCGCCGCCGCCCCCGCCGGGATCCCCGGTCGCCGACGGCGACTGGTAGCGCGAGCGGGCGGCCCCCTCGCGGGGACGGCGCGACCGGTGCCCTGCGGGGCCCCGCCCCCGGTCCACCCGCGGGCGGGGGTCCGGGCGACAGGCCACGGGCATCTCCCGCGGGGGCGCGCTCGCCCCCTCCCGCGCGGGGCCGCTCGTCCACTCCCCCCGCGGCCCTCGTCCCCTCCCGCGCGGGGCACCCCGCCCGCACGCCCCCGCCCCCGGCGCGATACGAATCGCCTTGTGAACGACACGATCCAGCCCGCCGCCACCATCCGCGTCTTCATCGCCCTGGCGCCGCCCGACGACGCCAAGGACGAGCTCGCCCGGGCGCTGGCGCCCGCCTACGCGGCGTACCCCGGCATGCGCTGGAACCGGATCGAGGACTGGCACATCACCCTCGCCTTCCTCGGCGAGCTGCCGGTCGCCGTCGTGCCCCGTCTCCACGAGCCGCTCGCGGAGCTCGCCGCCGGGCACCGGCCGCTCGACCTCTCCCTCCGCGGGGGCGGTCAGTTCGACTCCCGTGTCCTGTGGAGCGGGATCGCGGGCGACGTCCCCGGCCTGCACCGGCTCGCCGACGAGGTGCGCGGTCTCGTCAAGGACGCCGGGATCCCGTACGAGGGGCGCCCGTTGCGGCCGCACCTGACCCTGGCCCGGGCCCGGAGGGGCGACCTCGCCGGCGTGCCGGAGTCGGTCGGCGTGCTCGACGGGTTCGAGGGGCGCGCGTGGCGGACCGCGCGGCTCCACCTCGTCGGCAGCGACTACGCCCGGGGGCCCGCCCCGGTCCGGTACCGGGACATCGACTCCTGGCCGTTCACCGGGGCCTGAACCCCCGGGCGGGGCGGGCGCCTCACGGTGCCGAGATCAGCTCGCTCAGTCGCGGCGCGAGCCAGGGCCTGCGCCCGCCGGCCCGCATCCGGCCCCGCGCGATCGCCTTCCAGATCGGCGTGCGGCCGAAGGAGACGAGCAGGAACGTCGCCGGGGCCGCCACGATCCGGCAGTCGTACGCGCGCGGCGCCGCGTCCCGCGTCACCGTGGCCGCGCCGTCCTCGACCACGACGGCGAGCCGCGGACCGCCCTTCAGGTCGAGGTCGAAGGCGATCCGCACCCCCTTCGCCTTCTCCGCGTCCAGCGCGAGCGGCATCATCGTCACCATCGCCTGCCCGATCACCAGCGAGGCCTCCGCCGCGGTGATGGGCCACGGGCGGCGCGCGCCCCGCGCGATGTCGAGCCCGTGCACCAGGGTCTCGCTGAGCATCAGCCCCGTCGCCGCCGCGAGCGGGACGGTCCGCCCGGGGCCGTACCAGGGCGCGGGAACGGGCGTGTCGGGCGCGAGCCCCGCCGAGTTCCGCAGGAAGGCCGCGCCCCGCTCGGCGAGGATCGCGCCGAGCCGCTTCCGCTCCTCCCCGGCGATGAGTCCGACGGACAGCGCGTTCACGGCGGCGATCCGCTCCCCGAACGACTCCTCCCGCCCCGTGAGCAGGCCGTCCCAGTCGACGCCCCCGTCGTCGGTCACGGCGGAGTCGTACGCGAGGTAGACGGCGGCGAGGTGCGCTCCGACGTCCCCCACGGACCAGACGGGCACCCCCGACGGCGCCTCCAGGTCGTCGATCCCGCCCACCATCTCCACCAGCCGCCCGAGCGCGGCCTCCAGCGCGGCGCGCGTCCGCTCGTGCTCGGCCCGCGGATCGGACGTCGAGACGACACTCATGAGAATCCCCCCAAGCTGTGGACGGCCCCGCACGTTACCGTCGAGTAGCCCATCGCGACAGGGCCCGCGCGTCACGAACGGGACACCGCCGCCGCCGGAGGGGTGCGCAGCCGGTCCAGGAGGGCCGCCTCGGCCGCCGCCGAGCGGGCGTCGCTCCACCGGCCCAGGGGCACCGCCCGCAGGTGGCGGCCCTGGGGGTCGAGGAGGTGGCCGCCCAGCTTCATCGGCCACAGGGTCAGCGCCCGGTCCGCGACGGACAGTTCGGGGAAGCGTTCGGTCAGGCGGGACTCGAAGGGGGCGATGTCGTCGACCGAGCGCAGCCAGGCGGCCAGGAGGAGGTTGTACGGGCCCGAGAGGGAGGCGCAGAGGCGGATCTCCCGCAGGGCGCTGATGCGCTCCGCCAGCCGGGGCGCCCGGCTCTGCGGCACCGCCGCCCACAGCGAGACGGAGACCGGCCAGCCCGACAGCGCCCGCGCCACCTCGCAGCGGTACACCAGCGCGTGCTCCGCCTCCAGGCGGTCCAGGCGCCGCCGGACCGTCGTCGGGCTGAGCCCGGTCCGCTCCGCCAGTCGCGCCGCGGACTGCCGGGGATCCTCGCCCAGCACCCGCACCAGCTCCAGGTCGCGCCCTTCGAGGAGCCGCCCGCCCGTGGACCGGGACGGCGCCGGCCGGTCCTCGCCCGCGAGCCTGCGCCGCTGCTCCCCGGTCAGCCGGTCGAGCCGCCACCGGCTCCCCTCCGCGTGCAGCGTCGTGGCCACCTGCGTACGGGACGCGGCGACCCCGCCGAGCGCGCCCAGCCGGAAGCCCACGTACCGGGCCAGCTCCGCCTGGTCGGCGAAGACCGCGGTGACCAGCAGGTCCCGGCCCCCGCTGACGTGCTCCAGGTTGAAGACGTGCGGATCCTCGGCGACCTCCGCCGCGACCTCGTGCAGCCGTCCGGCCACGCAGTCCAGCTCGATGAAGGCGACCACGGCGGGCGCCTGCGCCCGCACCGCCGGATGGACGCTGATCCACGCGTGCCCCGCCCGCGTCAGCCGCGCCCAGCGCCGGGCCACCGTCGAGGCGTCGAGGCCCAGTGTCTCGCCGACCGTCTGCCAGTCGGCGCGCGGCGCCACCTGGAGGGCGGTCACCAGCAGATAGTCCAGCTCGTCCAGCACGTCCACCACTCCCTCCCCGAAACGGCGCATTCGCGCAAACGATCACCCGGCTCCGGTGGATCCCGGCAAGGGGGAGCCGTTCATCGGGCGGATCGGCACTATACCCGCCATGTTCACGCACAGCGACGCCCTGGCCCACGCCGACACCCTCATCCCCTTGCGCCACGAGCTCCACCGCGCACCCGAACTCGGCCTCGACCTGCCGCTGACCCGGCGCCGGGTCCTCGACGCCCTCGCCGGACTGCCCCTGGAGATCACCCTCGGCGAGCGGCTCAGCTCCGTCACCGCGGTCCTGCGCGGCGGTCGCCCCGGCCCCGCCGTCCTGCTCCGCGGCGACATGGACGCCCTCCCTGTCCAGGAGGACACCGGCGTCCCCTACGCCTCCGAGCTCCCCGGCCGGATGCACGCCTGCGGCCACGACCTCCACACCGCGGGCCTCGTCGGCGCCGCCCGGCTGCTCGCCGCCCGCCGCGACGAACTCCCCGGCGACGTCGTGTTCATGTTCCAGCCCGGCGAGGAGGGCATGGGCGGCGCGGGCCTGATGATCGAGGAGGGCGTCCTCGACGCCGCCGGCAGCCGGGTCGTCGCCGCCTACGCGCTCCACGTCACCTCGACCCTGCTCCCCACCGGATACGCGGCGGTCCGCCCCGGCCCCATGCTGGCCGCCTCCGACGCCGTCACCGTCACCGTCCACGGCGCCGGCGGCCACGGCTCCTCCCCGCACTCCGCCAAGGACCCCGTCCCCGCCCTCTGCGAGATCGTCACCGCCCTCCAGACGATGGTCACCCGGACCGTCGACGTCTTCGACCCCGCCGTCGTCACCGTCGGCTCCCTGCACGCCGGGTCGGCGGGCAACGTCATCCCCCGGACCGCCGTCCTGGAGGCGACCGTACGGTCCTTCTCCGCCGCCACCCAGGCCGCCGTCCGCGCCGGCGTGGAGCGCGTCGTCAAGGGAGTCTGCGCCGCCCACGGCGTCGAGGCCGAGCTCGACTACCGGGAGAACTACCCGGTCACCGAGAACGACCCCGCCGAGGCCGCGTTCGCGCTGCGTACCGCCCGCGGACTCCTCGGCGACGACCGCGCCTTCGAGGCGCCCCGCCCGCTCACCGGCTCCGAGGACTTCTCCCTCGTCCTGCGCGAGGTCCCCGGCGCCTACCTCGGCATCGGCGCCTGCCCGCCCGACCGCGACCCGGCCACCGCCCCCATGAACCACTCGCCCCAGGCCGTCTTCGACGACCGGGCCGTCCTCGACGCCGCCGTCCTGCTCGCCGAACTCGCCGCCCGCCGCCTCCAGGAAGCCGCCGGGGACCCCGCATGACCACCACCGGACACCCCGCCCCCGGCCGCCCCACCCCCGACCTGCCGGACACCGCACCCGGCACCGGGTCCGGCTCGGTCCGGGCCGTCGTCGGACTCCTCGTCCTCTTCGAGCTGACCAGCGGCTTCCTCCAGGGCGGCATCGCGCCCCTGCTGCCCGAGATCGGCCGCGAACTCGGCATCCCCGACGCCGACCTCACCTGGGTGATCTCCGCCCAGCTCCTCGCCGCGGCCGTCAGCGTCCCCGTCCTCGGCCGCCTCGGCGACCTCCACGGCCACCGCCGCGTCCTGCGCTGGGCCCTCGTCTCCGTCGCCGTCGGCACCCTGCTCGTCGCCCTCGCCCCGAACCTCCCGGTGCTGCTGGCCGGCCGCGTCCTGACCGGCCCGCTGGCCGCCCTGCTGCCCCTGGAGATCGCCCTCGTACGCGACCGGCTGCCGCTCGGCCCGGCCCGCTCGGCCATCGCCCGCCTCGTCGGGGCCCTCGCGCTCGGCACCCTCCTCGGCGGCGTCCTCACCGGCGCCGTCCACGAACTCACCGACGACGTCCGCCTCACCCTCCTCGTCCCGGTCGTCCTGGCCGCGGCCTGCGTCCCCGTCTCCTTCCTCGCCGTCCCCGAGACCCGGCACCTCGCGCGGGGCCGCCTCGACTGGCCCGGCGCCGCCCTGCTCAGCGCCACGATGCTGCTGCTCCTCTCCGGCGTCTCGGCGGCCAAGGACGACGGCCTCGGCCTCCCCGCCCTGTCCCGGCTCGGCCTCGCCGCGCTCCTCGGCGCCGTCTGGACCCGCGTCGAACTGCGCACCCCCGAACCCCTCGTCGACGTCCGGGCGCTGTCCGACCGCCGGGTGGCCCCCTTCTTCCTCTGCGCCTTCGCCTTCGGCGTCGTCTACTTCGGCGGCCAGGCGCCCGACGCCACCTTCCTCGCCGCCGACCCCGCCACCACCGGCTACGGCTTCGGCCTCTCCGCCCTGTCGATCTCCCTCGTGGCGCTCCCCGCGGCGGCGACCGCCGTGGTCACCTCCTCCCTCACCGCGCGCATCGCCGGACGCGTCGGCTACGTCCCCGCCCTCGCGGTCTCCTTCGCCCTGATCGCGGCGAGCTTCCTGACCACGGCGGCCCTGCACACGGCGGTCTGGCAGCTCGTCGCCGCGAAGATCCTCGCGGGCCTCGGCCTGGGCACCGCCCTCGGCGCCATGCCCACCGTGATCGCGGAGGCCGGCGAGCCGTCCCGGACCGGCGTCACCACCGCCCTCTACAACAACGTCAAGACGCTCGGCGGCGCGGTCGCCGGCGCCGTCATCGCCGCCGTCCTGACCGCCTCCGCCCCGCACGCCGCCACGACCCCGGCCGAATCGGGGTACGTCACCGTCTGGCTCCTCTGCGCGGCGCTCTCCGCCACCGCGGCCGCCCTCGCCCTCGTCGCCCGCCGCGCCGGGGCGCCCCCGTCCGGCCGACGGGACGGCTGAGGGCCGGTCACGTCGGAGCGCCGCCGATCAGGGCGAGGCCCCGGCCCCGGACACCGCGCGCACGCCCGCGCGGGCGGCGGTCGGCGCGAGCCGGGGCGCCGGCGCCCTGACGGCGGCCGCGCCGCACGCGAGCGCGCCCACGGCGGGCCGGGCGCGCCGCCCTTGCCGGCACCCCGACCCCGGTCACACGGGGGCGTCCAGCGTGTAGCGCCGCTGGAACCCCAGGGCCACCGCCATCAGCACCGCCGGCAGCACGGTGAAGCCGACCAGCAGCGCGCTCAGCGCCGTACCGGACTGGGCGACGGGCTCGGCCTCCGTGCTCGCCGCGAAACCGCCGAGCGCCAGCACCGCCGAGTACAGATACGGCCCGATCGCCGTGCCCGTCGCCTCCGTCGCGGTCCACACCCCGGTGTACGCGCCCGCCTTCGACGAACCCGCCGCCTCCGCCGCCGCGACCGCGTCCGGCACCATCGAGAACGCGAAGAGCTGGAGCCCCGCGAAGGCCACGCCCATCACCATCACCACCACGGCCGTCACCGCCACGCCGGCCGCCCCGTCGAGCGAGGCCCCCGGCAGCAGCGCCAGCGATCCCGCCGCGAACACGCCCTGCGACAGCAGCAGTCCGCGCTGCTTCCCGAACCGCCGCGACCACGCCGTCCACAGCGGGCTCGCGAAGAGCGCGGGCGCGAGGAAGAGACCCATGAACAGGGCGGTCAGCCGGCTGTCCTCGAAGAGGTACGCGGTGACGTACGGCAGCGCCGCCAGGAACAGGTGCGTGGTCGTGCCCGTGAAGAGGTACGACACCACCAGCGCCCGGTAGTCCCGGTCCCGCCACGCCACCCGCAGATCGGCCAGGGCCGCGTGCCCGGCCCGCTCGTCCGGCACGCGGAACCCGCACGCGCCGGTGAGCCGCCGCACCCCCACCAGCGCGACCACCGCCGACACGCCCATCACCACCGCCAGGAGCAGCGCCATCCGGGTGTAGTCGCCCCGGCCGCCCGACGAGACCAGCGCCGGCGCGGCCACACCCGCCCCCAGCAACCCGAGCGTCAGCAGCACCATCCGGAACATGAAGACCCGGGTCCGCTCGTGGTAGCCCACCCGCAGATCGGACGGGGTCGTCAGATACGGCACCTGGAAGCCGGCGAAGAGCAGGTTGCCCACCATGAACCAGCAGCCCACCCAGAGCGCCGCCGGAGCCCCGGTCAGCGCCGGCGGCACGCTGAACACCGCCACCATCGCCACCCCCAGCAGCACCCCGGCGCGCATCATCCGCCGACGGTGCCCGAAGCGGCGGGCCTCCCGGTCGGACCGCGAACCCAGCAGCGGATGGACGACGACGTCGACCACCTTCGGCAACAGCAGCGTCAGCCCGGCCAGGAACGCGGGCACCCCGAGGACGTCGGTGAGGAAGTAGAGCAGCAGCAGACCGGGCACGGTCACCCACACGCCCATGCCGACCGAGCCGGAGGCGTACAGCGCGAGCGTCCCCCGCCCCGCCCGGGGCCCCGTCCCGGCGGCCCCGACCGCCGGGACCGGGGCGGTCACGACCGTCCCCCGTTCCGCTCCACCACACCCGCCGCGAGCGACGCCCCCGCGAAGGCACCGGCCGCCGCCCGCGCGGCGAGCGTCCTGGCCACGATCCGGTCGGTGAGCGACGGCAGGTGCCGGGCCAGGAAGAACTCCACCGCGCCCTTGCGGGTCGTCGTCACGTCCCGCCGGGGCCGGACCGCCAGCGCGGTCCGCGCGAGCGCGTCGACCACGCCCTCCAGCGGCTCGTACACGCTCATCCCCTCCAGGGACAGCCCCGCCGCCTTCGTCGAGTCGTGGATGGGGCTCCGCACCGCGGAGGGGTACACGCAGCTGACCGAGACATGGGTGCCGAGCTCCAGCCGCAGCGCGTCGGCGTAGGCCACCATCGCCCGCTTGGAGGCGCCGTACGCGGCGGCGAGCGGCAGCTGCATCACCGCCATCCGGGAGGCCACCATCACCACCCGGCCACGGGCCGCGACCAGCGCGCCCACGCACGCCGCCGTCACCCGCCAGGTACCGAGCAGGTTGATCTCCAGCTGGCGGCGGACCTCGTCGCCCGGGGCGTACTCGGCGGGCGCGGGCCCGCCGATCCCGGCGTTGTTCACCAGCACGTCGAGCCCGCCGAGGAGTTCCAGGGCCTCGGCGACGGCCGACGCCACCGAGGCGTCGTCGGTGACGTCGCAGCCGATCACCGGGAAGGGCTCGTCGCCCGTGGGCCGCAGGTCGAGCCCGACGACCCGCGCGCCGGCCCCGGCGAGCCGTGCGCCGAGGGCACGGCCGATGGTGCCCGACGCGCCGGTGACGAGGACGCGCCGGCCGCGCGGGTCGAGGCGCCGGCCGGAGGGGGAGAGGGTCATGCGGAAGCCTGCGCCTTCGTGGTCGGGGTGTGGACGGCGGCGCCGCGGGAGGCCCGGCGGACGCCCGCCCGGATCTCGCGGGGCAGCGCGGCGACGTACCGGTCGAAGTCGACCCGCATCATCGGGCGCCTGTTCCCCCACCGGCGCACGGCGGCGGCGCGGGCGCGCGCGACGGACGCCCGCTGCTCCTCCGGCGACGGCAGGGCGTACCGGCCGCCCAGGTACGCGGCGGCCAGCCTGGCCTGCGCCTCGACGACGGGCAGCGCCGCGCCGGTGGACTGCATCAGCCCGACGAAGGCGAGCGTCGGCTCGTCGAGGTGGAAGACCCGCTGGTAGAGCGGGAGTTCCTCGGGGTCCCGGCCGAGCCATTCGGGGCCGAGGAAGGGGACGGTGACGCGGTAGCCGGTCGCCCACACGATGACGTCGACGGGCTCGGCGGAGCCGTCGGCGAAGACCACCCGGCCGCCGTCGAGCCGCTCGACGCCCGGCCGGGCGACGACCTCGCCGTGGGTGAGCCGGTGCAGGATCGTGTCGCTGATCGTCGGGTGGTCCTGGAAGAGGCCCGCGGCCGGGCGCGGCAGCCCGTACCGTTCGGGCGTGCCCACCGCGAGCCGCAGGGCGGTCTGCGCGACGGCCTGCCGCAGCCGCCACGGCAGCACGGCGAGGGCGCCGCCGGTCGCGTCGGCGGGGCGGCCGAAGAGGTACTTGGGGACGATGTGGGTCCCGCGCCGGGCCGACAGCAGCACCGGCCCCTCGGAGACGTACGAGGCGTCGACGGCGAGGTCCATGGCGGAGTTGCCCATCCCGACGACGAGGACCCGCCGCCCGGCGAAGACCTCGGGGCTCCGGTAGTCGTGGGCGTGCGTCTGGACGCCGTCGAAGGTGCCGGGGTAGGCGGGGGAGGGCCATTTCGGGTCCCGGTTGTGGCCGTTGGCGACGACGACGGCGTCGTACGTCTCCGTGGCACCGCCGACCGCGACCTCCCAGTGCGCTCCCGCGCGGCGCACGGAGGTGACCTCGGCGCCGAACCGGGTGCGCCCGGTGACCCCGAACGCCTCGGCGTACTCCGCGAGGTAGCCCGCGACGAGCGCCGCCGACGGGAAGTCCGGCCACCGCTCCGGCATGGGGAAGTCGGCGAACTGGGTCCGCCCCTTGCTGGTGTTGAGGTGCAGGCTGTCGTACGCGGGGGACCCGCCGTCCGTGCCGCCGTCCGTACCGTCGCCCGGTTCGTCGCCCGCCCACAGGCCGCCGGGGCGCGAGCCCCGCTCCAGGACGGTCACGTCCAGGCCCTCGTCGAGCAGCGCCTTGGCCGCGGCGAGCCCCGCCGCTCCGGCGCCGATCACCGCCACCCTCGTCGTGCCCGTGTCCGTGCCCGTGCCCGTACCCGTGGCCGTGTCCGCGTCCCTGCCCCTGCCCCTGCTCATGCCCATGAGAGCGCCCTCCCTTCCTTCGAGGGCGCTCATTCAATCGAATGATGGAGAGCCGCGCAATCGTCTCTGACCTGCTCTTTCCTCCTCCAGCAGCTGATTGAATCCAGGCGGACACGTCCGGTAGCCTCGGGCGCATGAGCAGCCAGCCCGACGACGGCCACAGCCGCGAACGCATCCTGGCGGCCGCCACCCGGCTGTTCGCCGAGCGCGGCTACGACGCCACGAGCACCCGCGCGATCGGCGAGGCCGTCGGCCTCAACATCGCCACGGTCGCCTATCACGTCGGCGCCAAGCCCGAGCTGTACCGTGCCGTGATGCGCGGCGCCCACCTGGCCCAGCGGGAGGCCGTCACGGCCGCCCTGCACCGGCTCGCCGCGTGCGGTCCGACGCCGGAGGAGACCCGCGCCGCGCTCCTCGGCTTCGTCGACTCCTACCTGGCCTTCTGCCTCGAACACCCCGAGGTCCCGGCCCTGTGGATGCGCCGCTGGCTCGCGGAGGGAGGCGAACTGTCCGAGATCGAGACTGAGTTCGCCGGTCCGCTGGTCGCCGAGGTCGCCGCCGCCGTCCGCGCGGTGCTCGACCGCGCGGGCCTCGGCGCCGGAGCCGACGTCGAGCTGCTGGTCTTCACCATCGTGTGGACCGCGCACTCCTTCGGCCAGGCCGGCGTCATCGACGCCTCGGGCCGTCGCCTGGGCCCCCACGACCTGCCCACGCTGGACCGCTTCCGCCGCCACCTGCACGCCGTCGTGACCGGGGTCCTGGACCGCGCGGCCTGACCGGCCGGGGGCGAGGGGTCAGCGGACGGCCGCGAGCAGCCCGGCGATCTCGCGGAAGCCGCGCCGCTCGGCGTGCCCCAGCGCGGTGACGCCGTCGTGGTCCGGGAGGTGGGGAGCGGCGCCCGCGCTGATCAGCAGCTCCACGACCTCCTGGTGCGCGAGGCCTCCGTCACCGAGGATCACCGCCTCCAACAGGGCCGTCCAGCCGAGCCTGTTGACGTGGTCGACGTCGACGTCGGTGGCGTGGAGGACGGCCCGCACGTAGTCGACGTGGCCGCGTTCGGCGGCCGGGATGAGGCTGGTGCCGCCGAAGCGGTTGGTGAGCGTGACGTCGGGGGCCGGCCGGGCGGTCAGCAGCACCCGCATCATCGGGACGCTTCCGGTGACGCCGGTGACCAGCCACGGGGTGTCCTCGCGGTCGTCACGCGCGTTCGGATCGGCACCGGCCGCGACCAGGGCCGCGGCGGCCCTCACGCGGTCCCCGGCCGCGGCGAGCAGCAGCGGGGTGCGGTCGTGCTCGTCGCGGTGCTCCAGGCCGGCTCCGCCGGCGAGCGCCTCGCGCACGGCGTCGGCGTCGTCGTTCCGTACGGCGGCCCGAAGGGCCGGGTCGGCGGCGGACATGGGGTTCCTCCTCGGGAAGGGCGGGCGGCGCAGCGCGTGCGCGGCGGTCCTGATGCCCGTCCGCACGGCCACCGCGAACCCGGCCCGGACGCCGGCGCGGAGCCGGGCGGGGTCGAGGAGCGGGGGCCGTGCGGGACGGTGGACCGTGCGCGCCGCGGGTGTGGGGGCGGGGGGCGTGGGGGCGGGGGCGCCGCCCGGAGGACGCATCGGTGGCCCGGCGGTGCTACTCGGCGAGGGCGTCGACGCCGGCCTGGGCGAACTTCTGGCCGAGGCCGCCGGAGGGGGCGCCGGCGCCCAGGGCGACCAGGGCCGCGCCGCCGGTCAGGACACGGGCACGCTTCGGGATCTGCTTCATGGACGGACACTCCTCGGGGTGGACGGGGCGGGGGCGGCAGGCCCGGCGGTCGCCGGGGTCCGCGGACCGGGAGGCCCTCTCGCCGTCCCGCTCCGACATCCATCCTGGGCGCGACACGGGCACCTCTCCGTCGTCCCGGCGGCTACGGGACGGGGACGGACGGCCGAGGCGGGGATCGACCGATCGGTGGATACGCTCGAAGCCACCGCGGGCTCGTGTACCGGCATGCGGAAGCACGTCCTCTCCCCTTCGGGGGCCTCGCCGTCCTCGTCCGGTTCCCGCCGGAGGCCTTCGGCAGGTCCATGGAGGACGAGGAGCCCGCGGAGACCACCGGAAAGGAGACGCGCGCATGACCCTCGTCGTGCTCGTCAACCCCAACACCCACCGGGCCACCACCGAGATGATGGCCGCCATCGCCCGCCGCACCCTGCGCCCGCGGGACGGCTACGACGTCCGGGGCGTCACCGTCGCCGCCGGCCCGCCGATGCTCGTCGACGAGGAGGCCCTGCGGGCCTCGGCCCGCCACGTCCGCGAAGCGGTGGACGCCCTCCTCGCCGCCCCGGACGGCGGCGAGGTGGCGGCCCTCGTCGTCAGCGCCTTCGGGGACCCCGGGGTCGAGGACCTCCGCACCCGCACCGCCGTCCCCGTCGTCGGCATCGCCGAGGCCGCCCTGCGCGAGGCCGGCGCGGACGGCCGGCGCTTCGGGATCGCCACCACCACCCCCGGCCTGGCCGCCGCGATCGACGCCCGCGCCGCCCGCCTCGGCTGGTCCGCCCAGTACACCGGCGTCCGTCTCACCCCCGGCGACCCGAACCGACTGGCCGCGACCCCCGACGCGATGACGGAACTCCTGGCCGAAGCGGTGGACCGCTGTGTGAAGGAGGACGGCGCGGAAGCGGTCGTCATCGGCGGCGGCCCCCTCGGCGAGGCCGCCGAGGCCCTCCGCCACCGCTTTCCGGTGCCGGTCATCGGTCCGATCCCCGCCGCGGGCCGGGAGGTCCTGCGTCTCCTGACGCACGCCGCGTGAGCCGGGCGCTCCGGGCGGCGGGACGCCGTCACCCGGTCCGTACCCGCAGACGGCAGTCCGAGCGGGGGAGCTCCGGATGCGCGCCCCCGGCACCGACACGCCCTCCGGGACACCCGGCACGCCGACGGCCGGGGCCCGCGGGGGCCGGAGGAGTACGCGGCTCCGCCGAACGGGTGACAGTCACGCCCTGCCCGTGACACCCGCCCGGGCCCCGGCCGTTGCGGGGGCATGCGAATGACGTCCATGCTCGGGGTCGTGCTGACCGCCGTGTTCCTGGCCTCGGTCGCCCCCGGTCCCGCCGCCCCCGCCCGGCCGGCCCCGTGCGGCTACGAGGCCGACGGGAAGGTCCGCCTCCGCGGCGGCCCCGGCGACTCCCGTACCCCCCTGGGACTCCTGCGCGCGGGGGATACCGTCACGGTCTCCGGGGAGTCCGGCGACTGGTACCGCGTCAGCCTCGACGGGCGGTCCCGCTCCCACCCGCGCGCCGGCACGGAAGGATGGGCCGAGAAGCGGCACTTCACCCCCCGGGCGTGCACCCGCCGGAGCGGCTAGGCCGTCGCCGGAGCCCCCGCCCGGTGGTGCGCCGGGCGGGGGCTCCGACCCGGCCCCGGGTCACCCCGCGCGACCGCACCGCTCCGTGTCGATCTCGGTCAGCGACTCCTCGCGGTAGCGCGGGCCGTGCACGGTCGACGCGTCGAGGATCCGACCGGCCGCCTCCAGCACGTCGTCGGGGAGATCCAGGTCGAGCACCGACAGGTTCTCGCGCAGGTGGTCGACGGACCGGGTGCCGGGGAGGGCCACGACGTGCGAGCCCCGTGAGACGACCCAGGCCAGGGCCAGCCGGGCGAGGCCGACGCCCGCCTTCTCCGCCAGGGAGGCCAGCTCGGCCCGCAGGGCCAGGTTGGCCGGGTAGTGGCGGGCGTCGAAGCGGGGCATGCGGCGGCGGATGTCGGAGTCCGGCAGGGTGTCCGGGTCCGGCGGGGCGTCGGTGAGGAAGCCCCGGCCGAGCGGGCTGAACGCCACCAGGGCGACGCCGAGTTCGCGGGTGGCCGCCAGCGTGCCCTCCTCGGGGTTGCGCGACCAGAGGCTGTACTCGTTCTGCAGCGCGGCGACCGGGTGCACGGCGTGCGCCCGGCGCAGGGTCGCCGCGGACACCTCGGAGAGGCCGATCGCCCGCACCTTGCCCGCCGTGACGAGCTCGGCCATCGCCCCGACGCTCTCCTCGACCGGCACCGCGCGGTCGAGCCGGTGCAGGTAGTACAGGTCGATGACGTCGGTACGCAGCCGGGTCAGCGCCTCGTCGGCGGTGCGCCGGATCGTCTCCGGACGCCCGTCGATGACCCTGCGGCCGTCGACGCCGGTCATGCCGCACTTGCTGGCCAGCACGATCCGGTCCCGGTGGGCGGCGAGCACCCGGCCCACCAGCTCCTCGTTGGCGCCGAAGCCGTAGAGCGCGGCGGTGTCGAAGTGCGTGACGCCCTCCTCGACCGCGGTCAGGAGCAGCCGTTCGGCGGCCTCCGGCGTCGGTGCGACGCCGTACGCGTGGCTGAGGTTCATGCAGCCCAGGCCGACGGCCGGCACCTCGAAGGGCCCGATCCGGCGCGGGGCGGGCCCCGGGCCGGCGGGGGTCGCCGCGGTCACGCGGCGGCCACCGGGATCAGCCGCTCCTCCAGCGACGCCGGCGTGCGGTAGCACGCCAGGACCTGCGCGACGGAGGAGTGCGGCTCGCGGCCCTCGCGGATCGCGGCGACGAACTCGCGGTCCTGGAGCTCGATGCCGTCCCTCGCGATGCCCGGCTCGGGGTGGATCGGCCCCCGCGCGGCGTTGGCCCGCACGACCGGCGAACCGGTCCGGTACGCGAACAGGTCGACGGTGTGCGCCGCGTGGTGCCACAGCAGGTGGTCGGTCCAGGAGCGCGGCTCGCCCAGCGCGTCGAGGTTCCGGCGACGGAAGAAGTGCGTCTGCACGTCCATCTGCTGGATGTCGAACTCGCCCGCCTCGATCCGCCGGCGCACCCACGGGTGGCTGGGGTCGAAGCGGCGGGTGTGGCCCACCATCGCGACGAGCCCGGTGCGTTCCTGCGCCGCCACGCACGCCTCGGCGTCGGCGAGCGAGTCGCCGAGCGGGATCTCGACCTGGACGTGCTTGCCCGCTTCGAGGCAGGCCAGGGTCTGCGCGGCGTGCGTCTGGGTGGGGGCGGCGAGGACGACGGCGTCGACGTCGTCCATCGCCAGCACCTCGTCCAGGGAGGCGGCGGCGCGCCCGACGCCCTGTTCGGCGGCGAACTTCCGGGCCCGTTCGAGGCTGCTGCTCACGACCGCGGTCACCTCGACGCCCTCGATCAGGCGGAGCGCGGCCGCGTGCCTGGCGCCGAAGGCGCCACCGCCGGCCAGGGCGATCCGCAGGGTCCGGTGGTCGGTCATGTCACTCCTTCACGGCGGGCTCTTCGGCCCGGGGACGGTTTTCCAGGATCAGGTGTCCGACGGCGGTGTTGGACGCCGGTGTCGGACGCTGGTACATGGTAGAAGCGGTGCCGGACCTCGACCGAGCCGGAGCCGCCGGAGTTCCGTTCGGCGTCGGCGTCGGCATCGACGTCGACGTCGCTCAGGGCGCCCCGCGCGATCAGCCACATGACCAGCTCGACGCCCTCGGAGCCGGCCTCCTCGACGTACTCCAGGTGCGGCACCTCGACCAGCCGGTCGAGGAAGGCGTTGTCCCGCTCCCGGTCGATGAGGCCGGCGCGCGGCCCCTGGAGCTGGTGGCTCATGCCGCCGGTGCCCCACACCTGCGCCCCGAGCGGCCGGTCGTACGATTCGACCGCCCTGCGCAGCGCCTGCCCGAGCCTGAAGCAGCGGGCGCCGGACGGGACCGGGTACCGCACGACGTCGACTCGGCGTCCGCGACGACCGCGTCACCGGGGCGGACCAGGGCGTTGCCGCAGACCACGGGCACGTCGACCGAGGCGAGGGTGGCCTTGACCGTGCCCTTGGCGTTCACCGCGCGGGAGAAGACGGGGAAGTCCATCCCCTCCAGGTCGGCGACGTCGCGGACCGCGCCGATCATCTCGCCGGCGAAGAGGACGGACCGGCTGGGCACGACCCGGGTGAGCAGGTCGACGCCGGGCTGGTGGTAGACGCAGGTGTCGAAGAAGACGTTGCCGAGCAGTGCCTCCGGGTCCGGCCTGCCCAGCGCCCGCACCTCCGCGGGCGCCGTCGCCTACTCCACCGGCCCCAGTGGCACGGCCCTGATCGAGCTGCTCCACCACCTCGGCCTCGCCGACGCGCTCGCCGCCGCGCGGGGCATGACCAGGAGGTGACCGCATGCCCCGCACGCCGAGCGTTCACCCGGATACCGGGCAAAGTCAGGGCTACATCCAGGGGTAAATTCGATAGGGTCACAGTGGAGGTGGCGCCGTGCCCGAGGAAGGCGTTCTGTTCGAGGCCGTGGAGGCACTCCTGGCCGGCGGTCCCGAGTTCCCGCCGCCCGGCGAGCGGGCCAGGCTGCGGGTGGCCGCCGGTGTCACCCAGGCCGGTCTCGCCCGCGTCCTGGAGACCTCGACGCAGACGGTGAAGAACTGGGAGGCGGGACGCAGCGAACCCCGGCCGCCGCGCCGCGCCCCCTATCTGGCGCTGCTGGAGGGCTGGGCGAGGAGGTACCCGGCGGGTGAGGAGGCGGCCGAGCCCTCGAAGCCCGAGGCCCCGAAGCCCGAGGCCCCGAAGACCGAGGCGGCCCCGGCCCCTGCCGCCGCCCCCGCTTCCACCGCGGTGTCGGCCTCCACCCCGGCCCCGGTGAGGGGCGCGACGGGGGCCCCGTCGGGGCGACCGGCCGAGAAGTCCGCGACCGCCAGGACGTCCGCGACCGCCGAGCCGTCCGCGACCACCAAGGAGTCGGCGACCACCAAGGAGTCGGCGACCGCCAGGAAGGCCGCCGTCGGCAAGAGGGCCGCCGTCGCCAGGAGAACCGCCTCCGCCAGGAAGGCGGCCCCTGCCGCGTCGGCCGCCACGTCGACGGTCAGGCAGGCCGCACGGGCCGTCGACCCCCGCTTCGCCAACGGCCCCCTCGCAGTCATCGACGCCGCCGCCGCGGACACCGGCGCGAGCCCCGCGCGGGAGCCCGCCGCCCACTGCGTCGGCGGCCGCGTCCTCGACGTCCCCGCCCGCTCGCTGCCCGAACTGGTGGAGTGGGCGCTCACCGAGGCGCGGCTCGGCGCGCCCCGCCTGGACGGCGCGGGCTGGGACGCCGACCCCGTGCTCGTCCTGACCCGGTCCGCCCTCGAACACTACGGTCTCCCCGCCGAACTCACCGACGACGAGCGGATCGAGGGCCGCCTTCCGGCCGGCCACCCGGCGATCGAGGAGATCGAGCGGGCCGACTGGCGGCTGACCCGGCGAGGCTTCGGCCCGTGGGCCCGGATCTACCGGCCCGCCCAGGGCGGCCGCCGCCGCTGCGTCCAGCTGTGCATCCCGTCGTGGCGCGCGCTCGACACCCGCTCCTGGGGTGCCTCGGCCGACCTGCCGCCCGCCGCACTCGCCCGCGTACTGGGCCTGTACGCCTCCCGCGTCATCACCCCGCGCGGTTCGACGGCCGTCACCGGCCTGGAACTGATGACCGCCCTGCGCCCGCCGACCCGGGCCTCCGAACCGGACGAGGAGGGCCGTCGGCACAGCGTCCACCACGCCGGTTCGCTGGGCAAGGAGCCGATGGACCCGCCGCCGTGCGAGGCGGTCGACGGACACCCGGTCCTCGCGGACCTGCCCCGGTTCCATGTGCGGGGCCCCGAGGAGCGGATCTTCGAGGAGGCGTACGACTGGGCGCGGGAGCTGACGGACGAGGAGTGCCTGAAGCCCCACCTGGTCGGCATCGACGTCAACATGGCCTTCGGCGCCGCCGCGAACGGCGCGCTGGTCGGCCTCGCCGAGCCCCCCTTCCACACCGTCCGGCCGGAGTTCGACCCGGCGGTGCCGGGCTCGTGGCTGGTCGACCTGTCCCACGTGGACCTCTCCCGCGTCCGCGTCGGCGACGCGTGGGCACGGCTGCGCGGGGAGCTGCTGCCGAGTCCCTTCACCCCGACCGGCGAGACCCCGAAGGGCCCGGCCTGGTACGCCACCCCGACCGTGGCGTACGCCGTCGAACTGGGCTACCAGGTCGCCCCGGTGGAGGCGTGGCTGCGCCCGGAGGCGGGCCGCTACCTGGACGACTGGTACCGGCGGCTGCGGAACGCGTACGTGGCGACGATGGCGGACCTCGGCGTCGGCGTCGAGCTGACCGCCGCCGGGTACCTGGCGGCGATGGACGGGTACAAGGGCCGCGACCCCGAGGCGGCGACCGTCCTCGACGCGATCAAGAACACCGTCAAGGGCGGCATCGGCAAGCTCCAGGAGAAGGCGCGCGGCGACGGCTGGCGGCCCGGCAAGCCGTGGCCGGCGCTCGCCCGCCCGACCTGGCGCCCCGACATCCGCGCGGTCGTCGTCTCCCGGGCCAGGATCAACATGCACCGCAAGATGGTCGCGCTCGCGGCCGCCACCGGCGGCTATCCGGTCGCGGTCCTCTCCGACTGCGCGGTGTACGCCGCCGACGGCCCGTCCCCGCTCGACGTGCTGCCGTACACCCCCGAGGGCCGGACGATCCCCGGCTCCTTCCGCGTCGGGGTCTCCCCGGGCATGGTCAAGCACGAGGGCACCCGTACCCCGCTCTGGGCCGAGGAACTGCGCGAGGAGACGGGCGACCCGCGCCTGAACCTGGCCCGCTACATCAAGACCGGCGACCGTACCGGCCCGGACACGGGGGAGTAGGACGATGGTGGTGAGATCGGTCGGCGAGGGCCTGGACCGGGTCCTCGACAAGGCGATGACCCGCAGGCCGCCGCAGTCGGCGGGCGCGCAGGTGCGCTTCCTCGTCAAGCAGCTCAAGGGCACCAAGGCGGTCGCGCGGCTCCTCGGCGTCTCCCAGCGCACCGTCGAGCGGTACGTGAAGGGCGAGATCAAGCGGCCCCGCCCCGAACTCGCCGCCCGCATGAGGGAGGAGACCCGCAGGCGCTGGCAGCCGAGGGTCAAGGCGAAGGCGCGGCGGGTGGCCGGCACCACCGACGGCCTGATGATCGACGTGCGTGCCAGCCTCGGCTACGCCGCCCCGGCCGGCACCACCGACGAGGCCCGCGAACGCCACCTCACCCTCGCCCTCCCCCCGCACCACGCCGAACGCATCTTCGCCGCCCAGGCGCAGGGCGAGCACGACATGCGCAGGGCCGTCGCCGAAGCCCTCAGGGACGTCTACTTCCAGCAGCGAGGCACCCGCGCCACGAGCCTGGAGGAGGTCCGCATGCTGAACGTCGAACACATCGAGTTCGACCTGTGACCGCGATGCCGGCCGTCCGGCTGCGCGAGCACCAGGTCGCCGGGCTCGCCGCCATCCGGGCATGGACCGGGCGCGCCCGCGGCAGGGCGCCGCGACCCGACGGCGAGCGGGCCACGTACGTGTCGGCCACCGGCTCCGGCAAGACGTACACGGCCGCCTCCGCCGCCCTCCGGTGCTTCCCCGGCGGGCGGATCCTGGTCATGGTCCCGACCCTCGACCTGCTCGTGCAGACCGCCGCGGCCTGGCGCGGGATCGGCCACAGGGCCCCGATGGTCGCCGTCTGCTCGCTCGAACACGACGAGGTCCTCGACCGGCTCGGGGTGCGGGCCACGACCAACCCGATCCAGCTCGCCCTGTGGGCCGGCGGCGGCCCGGTCGTCGTCCTCGCCACGTACGCCTCGCTCGTCGACCGCGACGACCCGGACGATCCGACCGGTGTCCGGCAGGTCCGCGGACCGCTGGAGTCGGCGCTCGCCGGCGGGCCGCGGCTGTACGGGCAGCGGATGGAGGGCTTCGACCTGGCCGTCGTCGACGAGGCGCACGGCACGACCGGCGACCGGTCGCGTCCCTGGGCGGCGATCCACGACAACACCCGCGTCCCGGCCGCCTTCCGCCTCTACATGACCGCCACGCCCCGCGTCCTCGCCGCCCCGGGCGCGGGCGTGGAGGGGCTCGCGATCGCGTCGATGGAGAGCGACCCGGACGGCACCTACGGCGAGTGGATCCACGAACTGGGCCTGTCGGAGGCGATCAGCCGCGAGATCCTCGCCGCCTTCGAGATCGACGTCCTGGAGATCCGCGACCCGGACCCGGTCCTCGGCCTCTCGGAGGAGGCCCTGCGGGGCCGACGCCTCGCCCTGCTCCAGACCGCGCTCCTGGAGCACGCGGCCCGCCACGACCTGAAGACGGTGATGACCTTCCACCACCGGGTGGAGGAGGCCGAGGCGTTCGCCGCGCGACTCCCCCTGACCGCCGCCGCGTTGTACGCGACCGAGCCCACGCTCGACGCCCTGGCCGCCGCGGAGCGGATGCCTCGGTCGTCGATCGACGCCGGCCTCTACGACCTCGACCCCGGCCGCCACGTCCCACCCGACCGGGTCTGGGCGGCCTGGCTGTGCGGCGACCACCTCGTCGCCGAACGCCGCGAAGCCATCCGCCGGTTCGCCAACGGCATCGACGCGGAGGGCCGCCGCGTCCACCGCGCCTTCCTCGCCTCCGTACGCGTCCTCGGCGAAGGCGTCGACATCACGGGGGAGCGCGGCGTGGAGGCCGTCTGCTTCGCCGACACCCGCGGATCCCAGGTCGAACTCGTCCAGAACATCGGCCGCGCGCTGCGTCCCGACCCCGACGGCACCACCAAGACCGCCCGCGTCCTCGTCCCCGTCTTCCTCCAGGAGGGCGAGGACCCGGAGGACATGGTCGCCTCGGCGTCGTACGCCCCGCTGGTCGCCGTCCTCAACGGCCTGCGCTCCCACTCCGAACACCTCGTGGCCGGCCTCGCCTCCGGCGCCCGCACCCATGGAACCCGCACGGTCCACGTCCCCAGGGACGCGCACGGCCGCCCCACCGGCGAGGTCGACGCGCCGGACGGGCGGGGCGACCAGGAAGCCCGGTCCGATCGGGCCGATCACGCCGCCCAGGACCCCGGAGCCACCGCCGAGTCGCCCCTCCTGCGCTTCGCGACCCCGCGTGACCCGGCCACCGTCGCCGCCTTCCTCCGCACCCGCGTCTACCGCCCCGACTCCCTGGTGTGGCTGGAGGGCTACCAGGCCCTGCGCCGGTGGCGCGCCGCCCGCGGCATCGAGGGCCCGTACGCCGTCCCGTACGACACGGAGACCGAGCTCGGCGCGACCGGCGCGTTCCCGCTCGGCCGCTGGGTCCACCAGCAGCGCCGGAGCCACCGGGCCGGCACCCTGGAGCCGTACCGCAGGGAACGGCTCGACGACGAGGGCATGGTGTGGGAGCCCGGGGACGAGGCCTGGGAGACCAACCTGGCGGTCCTCCGCTCGTACCACCGGGTCCACGGCCACCTGGCCCCCCGCCAGGACGCCCGCTGGGGCGGGACCGGCGAGGACGCGATCGCCATCGGCCGCCTCGTGTCCAACCTGCGCCGCCCCGGGGCCCTCGGCAAGGACCCCGACCGCGCCACCGCGCGCGCCGCCCGGCTGGCGGCGCTCGACCCCGACTGGAACTGCCCCTGGCCGCTCGACTGGCAGCGCCAGTACCGCGTCCTCGCCCGGCTGGCCGCCGACGAACCCGACGGCCGCCTCCCCGACATCGCCCCCGGGGTCGTCTTCGACGGCGACGACCTGGGCGCCTGGCTCACCCGCCAGCTCCGCGCCTGGCCCCGACTCGCCGCCGAACAGCGCCACCGCCTCACCCTCCTGGGCGTGGCACCGTCCGCGCCCCGCACCGCCCCGCCGAAGGCGAGGCCCAGCGCGGCCTTCGAGCGCGGCGTCGAGGCGCTCGCCCAGTACGCCGCCCGGGAGGGCGCCGGCGCGACGCCCGCCCGCGGCCACGTCGAGACGCTGCTCGTGGACGGCGAGGAACACCGCCACAGGCTCGGCGTCTGGTACGCCAACACCCGGCAGCGGCGCGCCGCGCTGACCGCCGCCCAGCGCGAGACCCTGAGCGCCCTCGGCGTCGCCTGGGCGTGACCGCGGTCCGGCTCAGGTCAACGCCGGCCCCGGAACACCCGCAGGTCCGACACCTCGAAGGACATCTCGCTCGTCCCGGGGTCGGGCGCGGGGTGGTAGCGGCCCGCGCAGACGGAGAGGTTGACGATCAGGAAGGCGTGCCAGGACCGGCCGACCCCCCGCCCGTCGGCGAAGACCTTGGTGCCGTTCACCCACCACACCACGGACCGCGCCCCGAACTCGGTCCGCAGCTCCACCCACTCCCCGGGCCGCACGGCGGGCGACCGGTGGTAGTGATGGGTGCCCCGCACCCGGTTGGAGAGCTCCAGCAGATCCGGGTTGTCCGGGTGGTACTCGAAGACGTCGATCTCCTGCCCGCCGTCGCGCCACGTCCAGATCGCCGGCCAGGCCCCCGTCTCCGACGGCAGCCGCACCCGGGCCTCCAGCACGTCGCCCGCCCGCACCTCGAACCCCTCGCCGCTCCCCTCCGTCGTGAGCAGCCCGCTGTCCCACAGCCCGTCCCGCCGTCGGGTCGCCCGGAAGACCCCGGAGCGGCAGTAGGCGGGATCGTCCACCAGATGATCGAGCTTGTTGTCGAGGGGATTGACCGGCCCACCGTCCGGATAGGCCCAGGAACGTCCGGCGACCCACTGCGTGGCCGACCCGAAGTCGGCCACGAGGACGGGCTCGTCGAGCGGCGGCGGATGCGGTACCGACATGGTTGCTCCTCACGGTGCGGAACCGGCGACAGCGGTCACGCCATGACTCCCCGCTCTCGCACCCCACATGCGGAATCGCGGCTTCCTGTCCAGAACTCGTCACGGAGCCGTGGTCCGGCGGCGCGCCCGGAGGAGCGGAACTCACTCCCGTACGAGGCAGAACGGGTGCCCCGCCGGATCGGCGTACACCCGCCAACTCCGCTTCCCGTCCCCGTCGTCGAGGACGGTGGCACCCAGGGCGAGGACCTCGGCCTGAGCGCGGTCCAGGTCCGCCACGCCCAGGTCGAGGTGGAACTGCTGCGGGTGGGCGGGATCCGGCCAGCGCGGCGGCCGGTGCTCCGAAACGCGCTGGAAGGCCAGCACGAGCCCGCCGTCGCCGTGGAGCGTCGACCAGCCGTCGTCCAGCGACCACCGCGGATCGGGGCGGTCGACCTCGCCGCCGATCAACGACTGGTAGAACCGCGCGAGTTCCGCGACGTCAGGACAGTCCAGCACCACACACTGCAGCTTTCCGATCATGAGAGGCAGCCTAGAGGAGCGGCACCGGCACGCCCACCGGCCGCCGGCGTTCCGGGAACCGCAGCGGTGGGACGGGGCGTCCTGGGCGGCAGAACGCGGGGTGCCGCACGGGGCGGGGGATGCGGACGGGGATCCTGCCGCGGATCGGGGGCGGAGAACGGTGCGAGGACTGAAGGCAGGCGTGGTCCTGGGATGCGTCGTGCTGGCGGTGGCGTCCTGCGCGGACGCCGAGAGCCCGGCACGGACGCCGAAGACGGCGGCGGAGGGCGCGGCAGGCGCGGACGCGACCGCCTCGCCGCTCCCCACGCCGTCCGCCACCGGGACGTGGGGCGTGGCCGACGCCGGCGAACGGATACGGGCCGCCGCCACCGGTCGTGACGCGCCCGGCTCCCACGGGCTGTTGGTCGCCGCCGGGTCGACGGACGGGGCGCTCTTCGTCTGGGAGACCCCGGACGGGCGGTTCTGCCGCGGTGGGGCGGCGCGCACCGGGGCGACGATGGTGGCGTGCGCCGCGGACCCCGACTCGCCCCCGGTCGGGGACGCGCCGAGACTCGTCCGCCTGGCCGCCACGTCGGCCACGGGCTGGAACGTGGTCTTCGGCGCGGAACACGAGACGGTGGTGTCCGTCAGCTGCGACGGCGTGCCGGTCCGGGTGAGGGACGTCGGCGTCATGGCGGACGGCCGACGGTCGGTCCACGCCCTCGAGTTCCCCGATCTGACGGTCGGCACGGTCGGCGTGCGCGTGAGGAGGGGCTCCCGCGTCGTCACCGAGTCCCTCGAACTGCATCCGTTCGGGAAGGAGGACGCCGGGAGGTCCGCGTCGTGCGGAAAGCCCACGTCCTGAGCGCGGCGACGTCCCCGACGGCACGGTGGCGGCGGATGATCAGAGGGCCGACGCGGCCGAGGTGGCCGTCGTGCCCGAGCGGAGGGAGTCCGCCAGATAGCCCGCCAGGTCCGGGACCTCGGGGGCGAGGACGTGGCGGATCCAGGCGGCGCGTTCGTGGTCGAGGGGGGCCAGCTCCCAGACGCAGCCGATCCAGGAGCGTTCGCGGGCCGTGCCCGTGACGGGGACGAAGTGGGTGGGGTCGGTGTCGGGGCAGTCGAGGGCCGGCTGGCCGCCCGCGCCGCCCGCGAAGTGGAGCACGTTGTCCCACACCCAGCTGTAGACGTTGAGGTACGCGCCCGTGTCGCCGCCCCGGTGGAGGACGACGAAGCTCGCCGCCGGGGTGCCGTCCGGCTCCGGCAGCAGCTCGGGGAGCAGGG
The DNA here is from genome assembly GCF_042794995.1 of Streptomyces sp. NPDC056503. Classification (NCBI taxonomy): domain Bacteria; kingdom Bacillati; phylum Actinomycetota; class Actinomycetes; order Kitasatosporales; family Streptomycetaceae; genus Streptomyces; species Streptomyces sp. NPDC056503. Next base: position 3,655 of record NZ_JBHTST010000114.1, on the reverse strand, counting down.
CGTAGGCCGCCTTCTCCACCTCGGGCTCGATGCCGGACGGGTCGGCCGTGACGTGGTAGCGCTTGACGTGTCGGCCGCCGATCTCGACGGGCGCCGGCACGATGAGGTTCTTCTCCGCGAAAGCCATGGCTGGACTGTAGGAGGACTTCACTGACACCTTGTGTCAGTGAAGTCGAGCCGTCTGCTGACGATCCTGCTCCTCCTGGAGACGCGCGGCCGGATGACCGCCGCCGAACTCGCCGAGGAGCTGGAGGTCTCCGTCCGCACCGTCTACCGGGACGTCGAGGCGCTGCACACCGCCGGCGTGCCGCTGTACGGCGACGCCGGGCACAGCGGCGGCTACCGGCTGCTCGCCGGACGCCGCTCCCGCCTCACCGGCCTGTACGCACGCGAGGCCGAGGCGCTGGTCCTCGCCGGACTGCCCGTCGCCGCCGACGAGCTCGGCCTCGGCCGCCACTTCGCCGACGCCCGGCTGAAGCTGCGCGCCGCCCTGCCCGCCCCGCTGCGCGAGCACGTCGACCGGCTGCGCACCCGCTTCCACATCGACGCCCCCGGCTGGTACGCGGAGGACGCCGACGCCCCCTTCCTGCCGCAGGTCGCCGAGGCCGTACGCGCCGGGCGGGTGCTCGCCGTCCGCTACCGGCGCTGGAAGGAACCGACCGACGTCGACCGGCGGCTCGCACCGTACGGCCTGGTGCTCAAGGCGGGCCGCTGGTACCTCGTCGCCGGGCCCGGCCCGCGGACGTACCGGGTCGACCAGATCCTCGACCTGACGGTCACCGACGAGGAGGCGGACGTCCCCGCCGGCTTCGACCTCGCCGCGCACTGGCGGGCGAGCCGGCGGGACTTCCACGCCCGTCTCCACCAGGGCGAGGCCGTCGTCCGGATCTCCCCCCGCGGCGCCGCCCGCCTCACCGGCGCCGCCGCCCGCGCCCTCGCCGAGAACGGTGTCGCCGAACCCGACGGGTGGACCCGCGCCACCCTCCCCGTCGAGAGCCCCGACCACGCCCACGCCACCCTCCTCGCCCTGGGCGCCGAGGTGGAGGTCCTCGCCCCGGACGACCTCCGCGACCGCGTCGCGGCCACGGTCCGGACCCTGGCGGCCCGGTACGGCTGAACCGGACCTCCCGGCTCCGACACGTCCGGAAGTCACTTGCGCGTCCTCGCCGACTGGGCGAAGGTCGGCGGACCCGACGACGAAAGCGGAGCCGATGTCCACCCCCACCCCTCCCGACCACCGGACCCACCCCGACGGCGTCGACCACGGACTGGTCCGGGCGGCCGCGCACGTCGCCCGTACGCGGTGCCGGGGCGACAACCACACCATGGCCGCCGCCGGGCGCGCCCGGGACGGCCGGATCGTCACCGCCGTGAACGCCTACCACTTCACGGGAGGCCCCTGCGCCGAACTCGTCCTCGTCGGCGCGGCCGCCGCTCAGGGCGTCTACGACCTGCGGACGGTCGTCGCCGTGGGCGACGGCGACCGGGGCGTCGTCCCTCCCTGCGGCCGCTGCCGCCAGGTGATGCTCGACTACTTCCCCGGCGTGGAGGTCGTCGTCGGCGGCGGCGACCGCCTCCGCGCCGTGCCCATCGCCGAGCTGCTGCCGGAGAGCTACGTCTGGGCCGACCACCAGCTCGCCCCCGAGTAGGGAGCGCCCCCCGTCACTCCGGACGGCTGAAACGGCGGGTCGCCCACGTCAGGGCCAGCACCCCGGCCGCCAGGAGCAGGCCCGCTTCCAGGAGGAGGGGCGGTTGCCGGCCCGCCCATTCGACGCCGCCGGCGGCAGCCTGTCCGGGCACCCGGAGGCCGATCGAGCGGCGCAGGACGTCCACGCCGTACGCGAGGGGGTTGGCGGCCGCCAGTGCCCGGGCCCAGCCGGGCAGCGACGCCAGGGGGAAGAAGCCGCCGGAGAGCAGGAGCAGCGGCATCATCACCAGGCCCAGCAGCGTGTGGAAGATCTCCGGGCCGCGCAGGCCCACCGCCAGGGCCAGGGAGAACGCGGTGATGGTGAAGGAGGCGAGGACCATGCCGCCGAGGAGCAGCGCGAGCAGCACCGGGTCGTACGGCAGGCCGACCGCGCCGGCCAGGAGGAGCAGCACGGCGCCCTGGACCGTGGCCACCAGGGTGCCGCCGGCGCAGCTGCCCAGAAGCAGGGTGGCGCGGCTGACGGGGGCCATGAGGAGCTCCCGGAGATAGCCGCTCTGCCGGTCGGTGATCAGCCGGATGCCGACCATGATCGCCGGGGTCTGCACGGTCATCATCAGCATGCCGGGGAAGAGGTACGCCTGGTAGCCGACGCCCAGCGAGGCGGCGGGGATCAGCGCCGCCAGGCCACCGCCCAGGATGAAGAGGTACAGCACCGGGTGGAGCAGCATCAGCGCGGTGGGGACCCGCTGGCAGGCGAGGCGGAGCAGATCGCGGTGGACCAGGGCGTGCGTCGCGCGCAGTTCGCGCCGGAGGCGGGGGAACCGCCCCGTGTCGGCACCGGTGCCCGCGCCGCCGGCCGTCCGGGTGAGCGTCGTCATCGCCCTCCGTCCCCCTCCGGGGTCATGCTGCGGCCGGTGTGGTGGAAGAAGACGTCGTCGAGGGTGGGCGGGGTGGCGGAGGCGGTGTGCACCGCGATGCCGTCGGCGCCGAGCGCCGCGCACAGCCGGGGGATCCAGGCGCTGCCGTCGGGGACGCGCAGCCACAGCCCGTCCGCGTCGACGGTGACGGACCGGCCGGGCGGCGCGAGCAGCTCCACGACCCGCCGCGCGCCCTCGTCGTCGCTCGTGCGCAGCGCCACCCGGTCGTCCCCGATCGCGGCCTTCACCTCGTGCGGGGTGCCCTGCGCCACCAGTCGGCCCCGGTCGATGATGGCGAGGCGGTCGCAGTGCTCCGCCTCGTCCAGGTAGTGGGTGGTGACGAAGAGCGTGCTGCCGTGCCGGTCGCGCAGCGTCCGCAGGTGGTCCCGGACGACGGCGCGGGCGTGCGGGTCGAGGCCCGTGGTCGGCTCGTCGAGGAAGAGCACGCCAGGGGAGTGCAGCAGCTGGCGGGCGAGCTCCAGACGGCGCCGCATGCCGCCCGACAGGGTGCGGACGGGGGCGCGGCGCCGGTCGGAGAGACCGGCGACGTCGAGGGCCTCGGCCGTGCGGCGGCGGACGTCGCCCCGGCGCAGCCCGTACAGGCGGGCGTGGATGCGCAGGTTCTGCTCGGCCGTCAGGTCCGCGTCGAGGGCGCTGTGCTGGAAGAGCAGCCCGACCCTGCTCCGCACCCGGTCGGGCTCGGTGAGCACGTCGGCGCCCGCCACCGTCGCGCTGCCGGAGGTGGGGCGGGTGAGGGCGCACAGCATCGCGATGGTGGTGGACTTCCCGGCGCCGTTGGGGCCCAGGAACGCGAAGGTCTCGCCCTGGCGCACGTCCAGGTCGAGCCCGCGCACCGCGTGGGTGAGGGTGCCGTCCGGCCCCCGGTAGCTCTTGACCAGGCCACGGGTGCGGACGGCGGACGAGGGAGGGGCGGCCGGCGGGTCGGGCCTCGGGTGCGGCGCGGCGGCGCGGGGGGACTCGTGGTCACCGGTGTGCAGCGGCATGGGTCTGGTCCTCGTCGGTGGGGGGCGCCCGCCCGGGCGGGCGGTCCGCGACCTCACCCCGGCCGGTGGCTGCCCGGGACAGCCAC